>JBEKKY010000177.1:0-7726 GCA_050010475.1 Acidobacteriota bacterium
CAGGATTCCTGGGTACCACGGCAGGCTGTGGCATCGGGGCGGAGGATGGTTGAGGATGCGATTCCTCTGGTTCTGATTTCTTCCACATATATGGATGCTCCTTTTCCTGAGACCAGCGTATTTGCCATTATATTAAAATCGGAATGAGTTCAGAAGACGTCTCGACAGTTATGCAAAATTTTCGGATTCAGATACAGTCTGCCTCGTTCACGCGTTTACGGGTTAACGCGTTAACGCGTAAACCCGTAAACACGTGAACGGGATTAAGAACTAGCGATAAACTCCGTACTCGTTCACTGCAGCGATCATGGCCCGCAAGTTTTCCAGTTTGGGATTGTCCGCCACGCAACCGGCGCCCAGAATGTAGCCGCCTCCCTTTCCGCAGGTTTCAATCAGCTTGCGGCAGCGCTCTTTCACGCGTTCCTGTGACGATCAATGATGAGGGGACATTCCCCTGGATACAGAACTTGTCGCCAAGAACCTTCTTCGCCTTCGCCATATCCGTCTGATCAAACCACCAGACCACGCTTCCTTTGGGGAAATCCTTTACCGTCTCAAGCCGCGTGTTATAGCCCCCTTCCGCAAACATCACGCAGATGATTCCCTCTTGAATCAAGGCATCCATCACCTTTTTGAGAGAGGGCCAGTAGAGGGTGTCGAATTGTTTTTCGGACATCCAGCCGTCGGCGCCTTTGTGCAGCGGGAAAATAACCGTGAGCGCCTTGGTGATCATGGGGGAATGCAACATTGAATAAATGATCAGCTCCGTCAACACGTCGATGGCCTTCAGGATTTTTTCGGGACGCCGGAACATGTCGATCATGATGGCTTTGGTCCCCCGCATCGTATCCCCCAGCGCGTCGAACGGGGCGACATTGAGGAGGCCCATCGTTTGAGGGAAGCCGTGCGCCGGCCCGGATTTCATCCTCTTCGCGCTGATCTCATTTCTTTTTTGAAGCTCTTTCCCGGCGTCGATCAGCCTTTGCAGCGATTCCTGCACTTGAGGGAATGCCAGCGGCATCAGCTGCCCCATGGGTATCTCGAGGATGTCGGTGAGGGGCGAGAGCATACGAAAGCTTTCGAATGAGCCGAAAATCCGCGGCAAATAGGTCCTGAGCCAGTAGTCGGAAGGATCGCGGATCATATCTTCGTATTCATCCACCTTCATATATTCCCCTTCGACATACTGATATCCGGGAGCATTGACCGAAAGACCATGGCCTGGCCAGGAATAGAGCTTGTAATCGAGGATCTCAAAGGCCTTCCCAGGAGCTGCCATTGGAAAAGCAAAGTAATCCAGTTCTTCAGAATATTTTTCGTTGAACGCATTGCAGGCCTCAATCCCCTTCTCAACTTCATACATGGATTCGTGCATGCTGACCCCCTGCAGGATCAAAGGCAGGTTGCCCACAGGCAGCATGATGGGCACACGGTCCGGCTCCTGCACATTGTATGCGTCAATAATGCGTTGAGCCCTCACCTTATAGCGTTTGGCCGCTTCCGGACTGACAAATTTGATGTCCGGGTTAAGAAATTGATTAATACGGTATTCCCGTTTCTGCGCGGGAGTCATTTGAGCCCACTCGGCTGGATATCCAGGTTGTGTCATGGTCAGCTCCATTGGAAAAGGAGCAAGAAGCCAGAAGCCAGGAGCCAGAATGTTTTGATGCCCTGGCTCCCGGCTTCTTGCTCCTTGCTCCAAATCGGTTTACGCGAATTTTCGATATAAATCCCAGAGCTTATAGCAGGTTGCCGAATCCAATTACAATCCTTTTCACAAAGAAGCCAGGAGCCGGAAGCCGGAATATCTTGGATCCACTTCAGGCTTCTGGCTTCTTTTAAGCCGCTTCTTCTTTTGCTTCCGCCGTTCGAGAAGGTTTATCCTGTTTTCGTGATTCAACTGTGCGAAGTAGAACAATGGCTGGACCGCTTATACATCGCAGCGGATGGAGCAGGATTGCGGCTGGAAGACCGGCGCAAGGCGCGCGAGGTGGCGGCAATACTCGAAGAAATCGAGAGGGCAATTGCCCGCTTTTCTCGCCGATCCTCGCTGGTGCTGATCGATGCCGCCGCAGGAAAATCCTACGTCGGCCTTCTTTCGGCTAAACTTGTTCTGGACCCGAACAGCCGGCGAGCAACCGTGATTACAATCGAGCGGGATTCAAAACGGGTGCAGGCGGCCCTTCGGGCAGTGCAGCGGCTGAATTCATCAACCCCCATCGAGTGCCGGATTGCCGATCTTGCAGCCTGCGAAGCGTGGCCGCGCGGAATATCCATCGTTGCGGCGCTGCACGCTTGCGGCCCCGCCGCCGACACGGTCATCCAACAGACAATTGCCGCTCGGGCCCGGCAGTTGCTCCTTGTCCCCTGCTGTACCAGTGGTGCCCTGCCTTCGGCGGTTCGCGCAAAGGCACAAGCCGAAAGAGTTGGGATCCCGCGTCATGCTCCCGTCCGCCGCCGGTTCATTCAGGCAATGGTTGATGCCGAGAGGACATGGCGGCTCGAGGCTGCCGGCTATGAGACCGAGGTTGTGGAATTCGTCCCGCCGACCGTGACGCCGCACAACCTTCTGTGGCGCGCCCGCCTTGTCGGCGAACCCCGGCGCATGAAGGCGGCGCAACAAGAGCTGGAAAAGCTAACCTCGAAGACTCAAAGATTCCAAGAAACGTAATATGTGCGACTTGATCCTCTTCAATGCCAACGCAATCACGATGGATCCAGAGCAACCGTCAGCGCAGCTGGTTGCGATTGAAGCCGGAAAAATCTCAGTGGTTGCAGGCAATGAAATGCTCGGTGCGCTGAGGAGCAACAAGACGCGAATCCTGGACTGCGGCGGAAAAACATTGCTTCCCGCCTTTATCGACGCGCATTGCCACGTGCACGCGTATGCCGAAAGCCTCGTTTCCCTCAACCTTTCCCCCGGAAAGAATTTCCACTCAATTTCGGATATCCAGGAAAGAATTCGCGCTCTCTGCCAAAACCTGCCGCCGGGTTCATGGATCAGGGGAAAGGGCTATAACGAGTTTTATCTTGCCGAGAAGCGACATCCGAACCGCCGGGACCTGGATGCCGCCGCGCCGCTTCACCCTGTGAAACTGACACATCGGTCGGGGCATGCTCACGTTCTGAATAGCCTCGCTCTCAGAATGGCAGCCATCGAGGAAGAAACCGGTGATCCTCCCGGAGGCCTGATCGACCGCGATCTCAACGGGGCGCCCACGGGAATTCTCTACGGCTTCGGCAGTTATCTAGCAAAAAAGATACCCGCTCTCGAAGATGCAGAGTTGGAGCGGGGAATAGGGCTGGTGAATCGCAAACTAATTTCCTATGGAATCACCTCCGTCCAGGATGCTTCATCCATCAACGGCTTGGATCACTGGCGGCGATTTGAAAGCTGGAAAATCAAGGGCATCCTGCAGCCTCGCGTCACAATGATGACCGGGTTGGATGCTTTCCTCGATTCAGAGCACAAGGCGGTGAATGCCGGCGGGACGCCGGCGCTCCCGGCCGATCAGCTCAGGCTGGGAGGTGTGAAGATAATTGCAGGGGAGGTTACGGGAAGTCTGCACCCCTCGGCGGAGCAATTGAGCGACGCAGTTGCGGCAATCCACAAAGCAGGTCTGCAGGCGGCAATTCATGCGGTTGAAGAACCGGTGATCGAGGCTGCTGCGGACGGAATCGAATCCGCCCTGAAAAAAAATCCGCGCAAGAATCATCGCCATCGAATCGAGCACTGCTCCGTTTGCCGGCCGGCTCTGCTGCGGCGCCTCGCCCGGCTCGGCGCCGCGATCGTGACGCAGCCTTCCTTTATCTTCTACAACGGCGACCGTTATCTGCAGACTGTGCCCGGATATCAGCTCGAGTTTCTTTATCCGATCCGATCGATGTTGGAACATGGCCTTCTGCTCGGAGCCGGATCCGATTTTCCTATTGTCGACCCGAATCCTTGGGTCAGCATCCACGCGGCCGTAACGCAGCAGACGGAAGAGGGGGCTGTTTTTTCGCAGCAACGGATCGGCGTGCTTGACGCCATCCGGATGCATACGGTTGGTGCTGCGGCCGTTGGATTTGAAGAGGGGATCAAGGGGTCGCTAAGTCCCGGCAAATTGGCCGACATCGTTCTGTTGAGCGAGAACCCTTTTGCGGTCGATCCAGATCAACTAAAAAACATCCGAGTCGTGACGACAATACTTGGCGGTCGAATAATTCCGAATTCCAGATTCCAAATTCCAGATTGAAAAATCTCCGGATAAAAAAAGCAGTGTATCCGTTGGGCGCAGGCAAGCTATAGAAGAGCTGGCCGTCGCAAACGAGCTGCTAAAATCAGCGGATGTATCCTTGTCGCAAATAACGCAGCAATCATTCACTTCGAGGCGCCACGAAGCATCCTGAGCATTTTGTACGGCCTTTTTGTTGGGTGTTTTGGCTGGCTGTATTGGCCGTTGGATTGCCCGTCAGAAGGGACGGGCCGAAAGAGAGGGATTTGTTCTCGGACCGTTGGAGTAATAGTTGAAGCTGTCTTACCCAAACAAAACACGCGGAGAACGGCACTCAAAGAAGCCAGGAGTTGCCAGACAGATAGCTTCCTCGAATGCGACTTGCACCGCGATGTTGCGCTGGTTTATGCTATTTTGTACTCGTGGTGCGCTCCCGATAAAACCTAGGACTTGGACTTCGGAGGAGTGGTGCACGGGTATCACAACAATCTGAAGAGTTTTGCTCGATCTGGACACCTCGATGCCACCCACGGGGCGACGCTTAAGAATATCGTTCGGGGCTATGGCATAAAGGCTACGTCCTGGATTACAATGATTCAATGATTACGCTTAGCGTGGAAATCGAGCAGGAAGAAGACGGCAGATGGATCGCCGAAGTAACTGAACTGCCGGGCGTGCTCGCCTACGGGGACAACCCTGAGGACGCGCGGGCGAAAGCGCAGGCGCTTGCACTCCGAGTGGTTGCGGATCGTCTCGAACACGGCGAGGCTGGCCCTGACCTTCTCAGCATCTCATTCAAGGCCGCATGAGTGAATGGCGAAGCATACAAGCGAGTCGATTGTTGTCCTCTCTTCAGCGAATCGGCTGGCGGATAAAGCGACAGTCTGGATCACACCGCATCCTATCCCGAGAAGGCTGGCCGGATTTCGTTTTCGCATTCCATGACGGTGACGAAATCGGCCCTCACATGCTGGCACGTATCGCCAAAAAGACGGGGCTTCATCCCAACGATCTGTAATCGACCACACCTAGAAGGCGTGGCTTTGCCTTGCCCCGAGAAATAGGGAAATATGGGGACAGGATTTTCCTATGAGCCATATCATCAAAATAAGGCAACCTTCCAAATCGGCTAATCTGACATCAATCCAGCTTTTCCTATTAGCTGCATTTGATGACTATCTTTCTGCGCGAGTGCTAATCCGGTATCAGCAGCTCGTTCAAGCAGCAGTTTTAGCAAGTACTGCCATTGAAAAATATTGTAAGGCTATTCTGGCCTTTCGCGGCAACTCGAGTTCGGGGCATCTAAAAAACGAGCATTGGAACTGCCTAAAAAATTTCGATCCAGGCCTTTATTCAACATTTAATGAAAAATTTTTCATGTTTCTTCAGAAATGCTATGAGCTTCGGTATCCGGACGCTTTACCCGATGGATACAATTTGGTAATCCGATCGCGTGAATTGCTGGCAGAACTTGATCATACGGCTATTTCGATAGAAGAAAAATTTAGCGCAAGCAGAAAAAACACTGAGCAGAAAAATCTATTTAAGATTCTTCAGGTGAAGAATGATGAAAGACTTATATGGAACAATCACAAATTGAACAAAGAGGATCGCTTTGCCTTTATAGCTCGCGACAACCAACACGTCTATGAATGCCGCATGATTGCCGGTTCGCTTGTTCATTTTTCCTATATAACTCTCCCAATGGCCAGCGATGGAAATTTTATGCGGGAGGGCCTCATACCAGCAGGCAATGATGGAAGAAGCTTCACTGTTTCATCGGAGCCTGGTATGGAAAAAATAGTTGATGCAGTTTGTGAAAAATGTGGCAAAGCCTGGAACGAACGTCTGCTCCTTCAACACAAGCTGGTCAAATTTCTTGATCATGCTCCTGCCGCTCACTTCGGCCTCGAGAGAGACGCCGATACCGGCGAAGTTCTAAGAGTGCTTTCCTCCATTTGTGAAAACTGCGAACCGGAGAAGATCGCAGAAGTAATAAAGAGAGCAGCTGTGACTGCAGGCTTGTCGCCATCACCGCCAATTGGCCGATAAAACCATGGTCAGAAGACGAAGTGTGGCAAGCTTTTGATTCAAAGGGTCCATGCGCTCTGCTTGAGACACTTATTTGGATTGGAGGCATTCATGCCAAGCCCTCCATAATCCTCTCTGCGCAACAGGATAATAAAGTGTGAGTATGGAGAGCCTTGAGGAAGCAAATCTAGTTAATCGCATCCGTCCGAAAAAACAGAAAAGTGATCTCCATTCTCCAAAAGCTATCAAAATCAAGCGATAGGTGGATCAAGGAAGCCGCATATAATGCCTTGAATCTCGAAAACGAATCTCAGCTCCCCTGATACGGGCTTCGAGGAAACCGGCCTTTTCTTTATCGAACTGCTCGTTTGAGACGCACTTCCAGTTTCAAAATTCCGGCGTCCAAGCTTTGCCCTTATATTGGTAAATAGCCCGGTGTCCAGCAATCTTCAAAACGCCGTCGTCACAATCGGTCAATTGCATGATCCTTGAACGGTCTTTTAGAAATAACTTCACCTCGTGGGGCGCAGTTACATCCGGGGCGCCAGGTAATTTGGGAAGGCCTACTATTCGGCGTTGGAAGGACATCGCCCAAAATGATATCCTTATCAGCGTGATTAAATCTCGTAAACAATATGAGGTCTCTGGCAAAGGTAGGAAAGCCGGAGTACTTCTACCGGTCTCCGAATACCGGAAAATTCTAGCTGATTTAGAGGAACTGGAAGCCATCCGCGCTTACGACGCTGCCAAGGCTTCACGCAGCAAAACTATACCTTTCAGGCAAGCTATGGAAGAGCTTCGCCGCCGCAAATGAGATACCATCTCGCCATCCTTGGACGCGCCCTAAGGAAATTGGCACAGTTGCCCGAGAAAGACAGGGGCCATAACCTGCCGTGCCTTCGGCACTCATTCGTCCCTCCACCTTAATCCCGGCCTTACGGCCGGGCCTAGCCACTGCCGGTCCTTCGGACCTGACCGGGAGTTTTGCAACAGCCCCGGCCGGTCGCCCGGGAATTGAATTTTTTTCGCCACATCAACCTATGCGGGCGAGCTGCCGATCGCCCCTACAGGCTCGAAGGCTCTAAATATGTGGGGTTATCTTGTCCCAAAAGCGGCGAGGGCTTCCAGTTCTTGGGGCGGTGGCGCCAGTCCCAGAGGGCGGAACGGTCTGAAACCACTTTCCCCTGTGTTGGATGTTTTAAAGATACGAAAAAACGGCGCGCCGCCAGCTGAGGATCCATGGCCAGATCCTCGGCATTCTGCACGACTCCTGCCGCAATTCCGGCGTTCTGAAGCTGCAGCACGATGGATTCAGGAGTCTGCAGGGCCGTCCATCCGCCAATCAAATCATCCGTCAGCTCGCCCAGACCTGCAATCCCGCACAACGTTTGCCGCTGTTCTTCGGTCTCCAGCGAAATGACACACCATCGGTCCAGGCCGGCACACTTATAAATTCGAGATTCGAAATTCGAGATTCG
>JBEKKY010000178.1:0-8228 GCA_050010475.1 Acidobacteriota bacterium
TGCGGCAACGATCTGTCGGTTCTCCTGTCGAGCGGCTTTCAGGCGGCGGTGACCACGCGCGTGCGTTCGCCTCTGGCGAATCCCTCAATTCTCAACATTCGCTTCGGCAACAGCACCGAACTGGTGTTGAAAGTCACGCCGATTGCGCATGCGAGGTGTTACGAAGTGCGATTCGCAGCTGTTTGTGAGGGGAACGCTAACGGTCCCTGGCAAACCGCCGGCATGTTCACCAGCTCGCGGTCGATGACGATCCAAGGCCTCACCCCTGGAACGACATACATGTTCCAGGTGCGGGCCGTCGGCGGCTCCACTCGCTACAGCGATTGGAGCAATCCGGTGTCGCGCATGTGCATGTAATTTCCCCTCGCAGTACCGTATTCCTAAATCGGCGGTTAAGACATAAACCTCGTCCGCAATTAGGCTCAAGCAGGGCGCGCCCCATTCCGCCCGCCAGTCTTCCAAAGGTGGAAGTTTGCACTTCCTACTGCAAGCAGATGCCGCCCGCCACCAAATCCGGCTGGGAATAGAAAAGCTCAAAAGACGCCACGGATTTCCCATCGCAGCCGACAGCCGCAACCAAACGAATGTGTAGAACCTCTATTGAACATGTGGGGACGGCTCTCCAGAGCCGTCCCGCCCGAGCGATCATAGGACTAAAAACCCGGACGGGTCTGGAGACCCGTCCGCACATGTTTCATCAATTTTTTGAGACAGCCTATCGAAAGATGCATGCGCGAATAAAAGCTTGCTGAAAAAGCAGGAAACTGCACTTTTATTATCACGAATTCCACGGATTCAAAATCGGTGAAATCCGTGGCGTTTTTAAATTTTCCCGAGAGCTTTTAATACCCGGTCGGGGGTTGTCGGGTAATCCATCACCCATTTGCCTGTCGCGTTGTAAATCGCAGATACCGTAATCCCCGACATCGCTGCCCCGGTATTCTCTCCAATACCAAACGACCCAAAAGCCGCATATCCCAGATGACTTTCGTTGACAATACACGTGGACGGCGGGTAATCGTTCATCGTCCCGATGTGGTAATTAATCAGATCAAAGTTTAAGGCCACACCAGTCCGCGGACACCAGACGTGCTCCTCGGTTGCGCTCCTGCCCAAACCCATGATGGCGCCGCCATATTGCTGGGCTGCCGCGCCTCGAGGATTAAAGAGGTGCCCGACATCATTAACGCAGACAATGTTGGACACATCAACCATGCCGGTTTCGGTGTCTACTTCCACCTCGATAAAGTGCGCCTGTCTTCCCATGGCATACCAGGTGGAATCCGGTTTCCCATCCATGGTTAAAGTGGTTACCCTTCCGACCACCGGATGGGCAATTGCCGGATCGGCATCCCAGAAAATATCCGCCACCTCGCGAACCGTCTTTCGGTTGGCCGGATTTGCCTTTTCGAAGATCATGCTGTCCTTGATATCGAGGTCTTCAGGCTTTTTGCCGGGGAATGCCGGAGGTTGTGCGGTTTTTAAAAAATGGCTCGTGTTGTAGGCAGGCGTCGGCTGGACCGCATATTCGAGTATTTTCTTCTTCAGTTCTTTTGCGGCCATTACCAGCTGCGTGGTAATGAAGGTTGTTGAAAAGGACCCGCCCGGCTGCCACATAAAAAAGCTGCTGTTGTCCGAACGCTTCTCGTGGATGACGGTGTCCTCATATTTCAATCCGAGTTCAGAAGCCACGATGTGGCGCGCGCCGGATTCGGTGTCCACCCCGATGTCGCTTCGTACGCCGACGATTGCAACGATGCCGTTGCGAAGCATCAAACAGCCAAACGTCATTGCCGGTTCAGGCGCCCAGAAGGCCCATTCATTGATCTCCATGAAGCCCATGCCGTGCATCTTCCCGTCGGGAAGTCTTTTGGCTCCGGGAGCGTGCCATTTCTTATCCCAGCCGATTGCTTCCTTCCCTTTGTCGATGACCTCTTTGAGGGACCATCGCTGAGGGAAACCGTTCTCCTTCTGGTAGCGCGTAACCCAATCCCAATCGTGTCCTCTGCACCCATCGTTCTTCAGTGCGACTTCGGTTGGGTCCAAGCCGAGTTCGGCGGCTACCCGTGTAATCATGACGTCATGCGGGACGCAGGCGTGTGCGCCGTGCCGGAAGCATATCAGATGCCCTCTATTCACCAGCGGCCATTCCAGGGTTCCGCGAATGTTGGGTATTTTTGTGCACTCGTAGGTTTTGTCGACCGCGGAGTTGCGAACTCCGACCACGTGCCAGTGACAGGCGGTAATTGTCCCGTCCTTCTTGGCTCCTACTTTACAGGTGAAAGTCCCGGCATCGTCTCCCAGGACCATGTGAATGCTTTGGTCGTATAGGAGCTTCACCGGCCTTCCTTCCGCACGCCTGGCCAGTATGACCGCGAGGCGGGTGAAGCACATCGAATAGGCGAGCCAGGAGAAGCCCCCGAAATAGGCGCCCTGATAAGGCATGGTTACGGTAATCTTGGACCAGTCGGCGAGGGCAGGGACAGGCTTTTCCCTCATTTCAGAAGGATTGATTAAAAACCACTGCGGAATGTCCTGATGATGAACCCAGAGATCGAGAAAGTCCCCGCGCCATTGAGCGACGCAGACAGCCGGTTCGACACCCGCAGCCGAGTTATACTCCCTTTTTATCTTGTACTCGATTAGCTTGTCCGCTTCGGCGAATCCCTTTTCCATATCCCCGTAAGTCACATCTTCGGCAATGATGGTGTTCGGTTCTCTGGCCTTTTCGTTGATCCGTTTTACTTCCGGCATCGTCTTGATGGCGTCCGGTTTGGCCGATTCTTCCATGTCCAGAATAAACGGCTGCTCTTCCCATTCGATTTTCATCAGACGCAAGGCCCGGTCGCAGATCTCTTCGCTGTCGGCTACGACTGCAACTCCCATCGGATGATTATAAAAATTGCTGGTTTTCGGCAGAGTCAGGATGTTGCACATGCCCGAAACTTCATACCAGAGCCCGCTCCCGCTGTCGTATTGAATGCTGGGATCGTCGTATTTGAGTATGTCTCTCACGCCCGGAAGAGCTTCAGCCGCGCTGGTGTCAATTTTGACAATCTTTGCATGCGCATAGGGAGAAGTGAGAATTTTGGCGTACAGCATTCCGGGGAAGTGGATGTCTCTCGTATATGTTGCTTTGCCGCTTGCCCTCTCATGCGCATCCTGCCGGGGCATCGAAGCTTGCGTCTTTTTGTAATCTTCCGGTACTTCCCAGGTCCAGGGCCTGTAGTCCATAAATGACTCCTCGGTTAGAAGTACAAATTACGAATTACGAATGACGAATTACGAATTGAAAAACCAGAACAACTTGAAGCTGTGTATTTTTAATTCGTCATTCGTCATTCGTAATTTCTCTTAGTGCGTTCCATACAATATGACGCCTTGCTTCAACAGAATCTCCTGCAGTTCGGAAACGTCCTGTTCCAATTGCCGCGGCGTGGTGTTTTTCAGCGCGCACACTGCCGCCGCAACTCCCGCGGCCTGTCCTGTGACCATTGTCTCCTGAAGAAATCTCTTGTAAGAATCCCGGTCGGTGGAAATTGCCTTGCCGGCCACCAGCAGGTTGTCAATGAGCTTCGGTACAAGGCAGCGGTAGGGGATGTCATACGACCCGCCGTCTTTCGGGTGAACGACGCCTCCATAGGCGATGGTGTCCTGCGTGGCGACATGTTTGGCGCCGGATGAGAATGAGCTTTTGCCGATGACGTCCTTGAATTTCCGCGCTTCCGCGCAATCCGCTTTGGTCAGGACATAATCTCCCATGATTCTCCGGCTCTCCCGGATTCTCAATTCCGTGCACATCCTGGTCAGATAGGAATTTTCAAAACCGGGCATGTACTTTTTGATGAACTTGAGAGCCATGACGATCTGCTTTCTGCATTCAACTTCACAGCGCGTCAGGTCTCTGACATCCGTGGGATCGGCATTACCCACCTGAGACGAGTGTTGAAAATGAGCCTGAATCTTGCCGTTCTCGCGGGGCAGGATGAAAAAGCCGACTCCGCTGAAGGTATGATATTCTCCCGCGGCCACGGCTTTGTCTCTTAGAGAATAAAACCCCATGAAATTGCTGATTTCCCTAATATCTTTGACCTTACGGATTCTTTCCACGATCTGTTCCTGGGTCCAGTTCAGATACGGGTGCGTCATGGGATTGAATTCGTATTCCGCATTTTCCTTTACATATTTCAGAACTTTGTCCCAGTCCACTCCATCGACTGTAAAGGAAACCGTGTGAGGCTCAAGCTGGTCCTTCGGAACTTGTTCATAAGGAGCGCCGGCCCTGGCGGAAATTTCGCCTTCACCCGTGCAATCGATAACGATTTTTCCAAGAACGGCCTGCCTGCCGGATGGACTTTCAACAATGACGCCGGTGACCGTATTGCTTTGCTTCAGAACGTCGACTGCCAGAGCATGCAGCATCAGGGTGACGCCATTCTCTGTCATCATTTCAAAAATCAGCAGGCCCCAGTAATCCGGATCGACTAATGAAAAACTGTATCCTACTCGAAAATCCGGAGTGGTATGGGGCAGGGCATGTCCGTCTTTCAGCAGCCTCTGGTGCGTTTCCTCCAAAATCCCGCCGATAATCTGCTCCCGGCGCGGGTTGAACATATAGGCGTAAGCGAAGCCCGGAGGACCGGAAACGTTCATCTGTCCGCCAAGCGTTCCCAGGCGCTCGATCAGAATCGTGCTTGCGCCGGCCCGTGCTGAAGCAATGGCGGCTGCCACGCCGGAAGTCCCACCACCCACAACCACCACGTCATATTCGCCGTAGATTTCCATGTTTGCCGTCCTTCCAATAAAACAATGTGGGGATGGCTCTCCAGAGCCGTCCCGCCCCGGTGCGAATACAAAAAGCCGGACGGGTCTGGAGACCCGTCCCCACATATAATCTCGTTTCGTTCCTGATTATCGCTTAAACTGCTCAATGCTCCGGGCTACGGCCCCACCAGGCAACGACACCGGCAGAACGACGCTCCCGCTGTGCAGCGCCCATGGAAGAATGACGCCCGAATGCCCGCCGCGTCCTCCGACAACCACGATTTCAACATCCTTAGGCGTGCGAGTCACCGGCATTGGATGCTTGTTGGCGAATTCAGGCGGGCGGACCGGCACCAGCCCCCTGTCCCTCACCATCGGGACATCGTGCACGGCACGCAAATGGATGTGCTCGCGAATCATATCTTTAGTGTACCCGGCATTTTTGAGCATCATTCCGTGATCCGGCGTCAGGACGAGCACCAATGGGCCCGGTATATAGGCGTTATTGGAGCCCAGGGTCGTGCAGGAATCGGTGATGGTATCCAGCAAATCATGGCCGTTCAAACTCAAAAAATCGATGATGTCGTGTTGCGGTTCCGCCTTCAAGACGTAGACGGTCGTGGTTTTGGAATTGTACTGTTCCTCGTTGATCATTTTCCACTGCGCCAGCGACGGCTCTTCAGCAAAGCAATAGGTGAACTCCGCCTGGGATGCGATGCAGTCAAGGTCGCATATGCCGGGGACTGCGCGGCACACATTCAGGATCACAAGGTTCACCGCCCGTCCGATCGTTGCGTTTTCAGGATAGCCTGGACCCAAACATCCCTGCTTGCCTGATATCCCGATTTCCTGGGCAATCGGGCCGCTGACCAAAACCAGATTCCCGCCGGGATGCGACGTCGTTACCGACTGAAGCAAATTGTAACTGGGATCGGCCAGAGCTTTAAAAGCCGTGACCAGTATCGGCATGGCTTGTGGTTTGCAGCCGGCCATGACGGCGGCAATGGCGACGTCTTCGACCGTGATATCTTTCCCCGTAGGTCCGACCTCGCGACACAGCACCATCTCGGGATCGAATGGGCAATAGCTGAACATCCTGTCGAGGCGGGATTGTGTCGGCGGAATCACCGGCAGGCCATCCCCGATGTGCTCCCGATCGAGGTAGTCCATGACTTCTTCCATATAGCAGCCGGGTTCATACAAGCGGTCTTCCTCTACCTTAATCGTGCTGGTGACGGGCAACAATCCGTTCTTGGCGGGAGGAACGATATCCATTTTAAAATCGATATGCGCCACCTTGCTTAATTTTTCGGGCCCGGCCGTCAATGAATCGATGATGTAGTCCCACTTCAAATCGATTTCGCGGCTGACTTCTTCTTTTGTGCTGGCCTGATAGATATCAATCTTGCAAAGGCACAAATTGCCCGCCCTGTACACCGCCACTCCTTCCACCAGGTCGCCTCCGGGAGGAGCCGTTATGTAAACGCTGGGAATTCCCAGTTTCTCAAGTGCGATGGTAACGATGCAGGTGGCGGGAGATGTGCCCATGTCTCCCAATGCCACAACCGCCGCGTCCGGCTTCTCTTTTGCCAGCATCGCGGCGTACTGCTCAAGCGCCCTGGTGTCCTTGCCGCGGACCGTTTCTCTATAATCCACAAAATTGCTGATTCCCATCTCGCGGAAGCGCTGCTTGATCCGGACAAAGGCCTCTCCGTAATTACAAAAGCTGAGTTTGGTGTTGTCGTAAAATAAAATTTTTCCGTTTTTCAGTTTCTCGAGGCTGACTCTAGGCGCCAACTTGATGACGGGTCTTTCCTGAGTTCCTCGCGGGTCCAACAGATCACTTAATTTTTTGTTCACGAAAAAACACTCCTTAGGAATACTTCCCTGGGAGCGCGGCCGTCCCCGGCCGCATGCGGGCGGGACGCCCGCGTTCCCGGGGGGTCATTAGGCTTTTATTTGTCCCAGACTTCCGATCTCATACCATAGGGCACGCTGTTGATCACAGATTCGATTTGATTTATTTTGCCATCCCGGATCTGGAATAGCTCCGATATCTCGATCGTGCTGGGGAAATCCACGGCATTCGGAAATTTCCTGCCATCGGAGAGAGTGTAGGTCTGGACAGCCGCGTTGTGATCAAAAAACCTAAATGCTATTACAAAACCCCGTTCTCTGTCCACGATTGGAAAACGTCTGTCGCGAATATCTTTTTTCTCCGCATATTTCCTCCGCTGGACCGTTTTCGCGATTACGGGTTTCCGCGTTCACGCGTTTACGCGTTTTTGTTGATCAGCTTTTTGTTTAATGTGTAATCCTCAAACGCGTGAACGCGTGAACCCGTAAACCCGTGAACGCCCTTATACCGATCCGAGTCTGTTCTTTTCCTGGAGCACATCGGCGACCTGCTTCATCCCCAGGTCTTCCAGGGTTTTCCGCTTGGGATATCCCGTTTTGGGATCCCAGCCTTCCACGTTGTAGAAATGAGTCTTCCACTGTTCGAACCCTTTGTCTTCAAGGTACAGCTCTCTGCAGTTGACCCATTCCCATTTGGAACCATCGAAGACCGGCAGTTCCGGCAGTTCGACTGAAGATCCGCAGTAGGAAGCGCCGGGCCGATACATGTAACCCCCAAACTTCTCCCGGTCCCGATGCCTTCCCTGCATCACGAAAATTGCTCTTTTCATGTTCCAGGCCCGCCTGCCGATTTCCAATCCATCCTGAAAGGTGTGATTTCTTCCCGTTACAGCCTTGAGGAATCGTGGTTCGGCCTCAGACGTGTATCCCATGCCGTCCGGGCTGTTTTTGTTGTAGAGATTTGAAAATGCCCAATCGCACAGCAGTACAGATTCTTTGTAGTAAGTTGCATAGTGCTGGTGCCAGGCAACCCACTGAGCTTTCAGCTCGGAATAAATTCCGGTCTTATAAGCCCGTTCCCCTTTCCAAGTGTAATCGAACCAGAGGGGCTCATTTTTCGTGGTCCGGTTGGCCAGTATTTTTACGAACTGCTCGCAGGTGATCTTGTCCTTGCGGCCCAGCGACATGTCATGATTATTGATATCCCTGGCGTCCATCAGGTTGCCGTAGCTCCACTCAACTGTGGGCATCGACCAGTGATCCTGGTATCCCCATGCGGTCAAGCGCAGGAGAGTGTCGAAATCCTTCGGCAGCCTTCCGAGTTTCTCGGCGAATCGGACGGTTCCCTCCGCCAGCAGATTTCCGATCCCCATACGATTCGCGATTGCGAGTCCGTAGATTTCAGCAAATTCCCCTTTTTCGTAGTCCTCCATTGGGAGCGGAGAGGTATCGACCGCTTTGCCGGGACCGATCACTCCGAGGTCATACATTTTTTTCAGATACCATCCCAGTGCCGTGTATGCCGGAACTTTAGGTTGGATCGGAAAATCCGGAGGGACGTCGAAGGCCATGGGACCCATGAAGCAGGTTTCCATAGCATTCAACCC
>JBEKKY010000179.1:0-7329 GCA_050010475.1 Acidobacteriota bacterium
TGGATCCGGTGGTATATCGAAAAGCACACTCAGCTGCGGGCGATGGCGCAGCGGCTCAGAACCCAGGTCGAGGTGGAGGGCTGGGGCTGGCTTCCACTGCTCGAGGGAGCGCTCCTGCTGACCCTGATCCTGGCCGGAGCCACTGTAATATTCATCTATTACCTCAAGCAGCGCCGTCTGAATCAAATGCAGCGCGCCTTTGTTTCCAATGTCACGCATGAGCTCAAATCCCCCGTCGCTTCCATTCAGCTGGCATTGGAAACCATGGCGTTGCGCGACCTCTCCATCGACAGACGGCGCGAGTTTGTTTCCATGATGCTCGACGATACCGAGCGCCTGTCGACATTGATCGATCGGATTCTCGGAGCGGCACGGATTGAGAAAAGTCGGGACAGATATCAACTGGAACCCGTCAGCATGCGGCGTTTCGTCGAGGAGGTTCTCGAAGAAGACCGGCACCTGTACGAGAAGGACGGGCGGACAATTATCCTGGAAACGGGACGGGATGCGCGGGTCGCAATCGACCGGTCGGCAATGCGGGCAGTCCTTGCAAACCTACTCGAGAATGCTTCCCGCTACTCTCCAAAAAACTCCAGAATCCGCATCCGGCTGCACAGGGATCTGAACAGCTGCCGGCTGGATGTCCTCGACAGCGGCAATGGGATTCCGGGCAAGGATCTCAAGAATGTTTTCAAAATGTTTTGGAGAGGGTCCGACGAACAGGCATCCCGTGTGCGCGGAACCGGTTTGGGCCTTTATATTGTGCGGAACATCGTGAAAGATCACAGGGGGAAAGTCTGGGCTTCGAGCCAGGGGATCGGCCGCGGCTCGACTTTTAGTGTGAGGCTGCCGCGGGCACGCAAATACTGGAGTCTTGCAGCACGCAGGGGGAGCGCCGGCGTCCCGCCGGCTTCGGCTGGAAAAGCCGCCGGAACGGCGGCGCTCCCGGCGAAAGGCACGAATCATGGATCCGAAACGTCCGTCCAGGATTCTTCTGGTCGAAGATGAACTGAATCTGGCGCGGCCCCTTCAGTTCAACCTGGAGCAGGAAGGCTATCACGTCCAATCCACGCCCAGCGGCAAAGAAGCGCTCCTCCTGCACGATCGCGAACCATTCGATCTGATCATTCTCGATCTCATGATCGAGGAGATTGACGGATTCGAGGTTGCGCGCCAGCTGCGGCAGCGCGATCAGAAGCTGCCCATCATCATGCTCACCGCCAGGTCTGCGGCAGAAGACCGTATCCACGGACTGGAACTGGGCGCCGATGACTACATGATCAAGCCGTTCCATTTGCATGAATTGCTCCTGAGAGTTGAACGGATGATTGAGCGCGCCGGATGGTATGAAGCCAACACCCCTCCTCCGCGCAAGGTGTTGATTGACGAGTATCAGGTTGACCTGGAAAAGCTGAGCGGCTTCGGCCCGCGTGGCCGGTTGCAACTGACAACTCTGGAAGCCGACCTGCTCAAGACCCTCACATCGCAGCCGAATCACGTGTTCTCGCGCGGAGAGCTTCTGGAGAAGGTCTGGGGATATAATTCCGAAGTGGAAACTCGAACCGTCGACAATTTCATCGTGCGGTTGAGAAAGTATTTCGAAGAAGAACCGGAACAGCCGCGCCATTTCATCAGCGTTCGCAGCAAAGGCTACATGTACGTTCCGTAGATTAGAGATTCGAGATTATTAATCGAAATCAGAAGTAATCGGGATGCTTCTGCTTGAGGCGGGCAATATTCCGTTTTCTGTTTTCCCGCCGCTCCACCTGACTGAATACCGATTTGGCCGTTGAGCTTGAATGATGGATCACATACGTGTCCAAAGCAAGACCGAGGACATACCCGGCTTTTCTCAGGCGCCTGCAGTAGTCGTCGTCATCTCCGCCCCCGGTGAAATTCTCATCCAGGGGTCCAATGGCGTCTAACGTGCGGCGCATGAAAGCGACGCAGAAAAACGCCAGCGTGCCTTCGATCAGAATCCCGGCCCGGTGGAAATGGTATTTGAGGATCCGGTTGCGCTCGTGAAGATCCTCCGTGAGGAAATTCGGGATCTGCGAAACCATGGTTTCGCGAACCCTGTCGACGCACTGCCAGTCATTCGGGCTTGAATCAAGAGGGCCCACGGCTCCGATCCTTGGGTGCGTATCCAAAAATGCAATCAGGTTGCCCAGCCATCCCTGCGAGACTTCAACATCATTGTTCATCAAGACAACGTAAGGATTGCGCCCGAGGTCGATTCCCTGATTGATGCCGCCGCACCATCCCCGATTCTGCCTGTTTCGGACGATCGTGATGTTATGCGTGTAAATCTTGTGAAGATCGACCGTTTCATCGGTGGATGAATTGTCAATGACGTAGATGTGAAATGGCACATCCGTATACCGGTAAACTCCTTCGATCAGGTTGCGCGTGTGCCGGTACTGGTTGTAAACGGGGATAATCAAATCTGCTGCTTTTTCCGATGACGATACGCTCATGATCTAACCCTGCCAGCAGTGTAAATTTCCATCTCGCATTACATATCGACCATGAGGGCGAAACCTGAATGTTTTTGATAGAGAGGAAAAACGTTTAGGGGTTTACGCGTTCACGCGTTTGAGAAAAGAAAGGGAACCAGCTTGGATACCAATTCCCCTAGCGAACAAATTGGCGACAGCGGAGACTGCGCCGTGTTTCAACGCGTAAACGCGTTAACCCGTAAGCGCGTTAACGCTCAGTCTTTGGATTTTGGTGCGTAGTAACCCTTGCGCGTGCGAATGTGGACCCCAGATACTTTGCATCGGAGATCGAGCGAGCGGAAAGAGCCGTCCCGCTTTTTGTTTGTCGAGCTGTAGGCGAGGCTGTATTGCCCTTGAATTTCTTCCCCGATCGCCCGGAAGGCAGCCTGGATTTCTTCGAATCTTACGCGCGGAGAGAAAAATGCTCCCCCGGTTTCTTCTGCAAACTTTCTCAAAACGCCGAAATCGGAATCCCGGCTGCGTACGCCGATGCCATAGATGAGCACATCGCTTTTCTGAGCCGCCTCAATAGCCGTTTCCTTGCGCAGTTTGCTTGAGGTATCCCCTCCGTCGGTAATGACGACCATAACCTTGCGGCCGATCTCCCCTTTCAGCTTCTCGTCCGCCGCCAGGAAGATCGCGTCATAAAGGGCTGTGCTGTTGCCTGCTTCCAGCCCTTCCAGTGCATTGACAAGGCTTTTCTGGCTTTGAGTAAAATCCTGCACCAGGTTCACATCCCCATCAAACTGGATGATCAGAGCAAGATCTTTGTTCGGCCGGAGGATTTCTTTGAAAAATTCGGCCGCGGTGGTTTTCTCGTAGTCGAGCTTATCTTTGACGCTGCCGCTTGTGTCGATGAGCAAAGCGATCGTCAAAGGCACTTCACTCCCCTTTCCGAGGGTGCTGAAGTACTCGATTTTCTGGGGCGTTTTGTCTTCGAAAATCTGAAAATCATCTGCTTTCAAGCCGGGGACAGGACGGCCGTTCCGGTCTGTTGCCGTAAAAACAATATCGACCAGAGCTACCTCGGCTCGAATAGTCGCCTGGGAATCTTGTGCGGAAACTGCTGGACGAGAAGAGCCGAATATCCCAAAGCTCAATAAAATCAAACAGGCAATCACTTGGACGCGCATAGTAACGGCCGCCACTCCTTCAAATCCAAACAACCTCGTATGCATTTGAGTCTCTCACGGGCCGGATGTTTCATGTAGCCTTTGACGCCTCGACGTCTCGAAGATCCAAAACAGTGGGGTGTGACAGAACGTGCTAGGAGCCTGTCCGAAAATTGGAAGGGACCCCTTCGAATTCCCGGACAAGCTCTTAGAGGCTTTCCCGGGAAAACAATATGCGGGAGCAACTGTCACACGCCTGAATATTTTCCGTGCGCAGCAGGTCCGCATACATCTGCGGCCGAATTCGTACATGGCAGGCGGTGCAAAGCTCGTCTTTTGCTTCCGCCAGAGCAATCCCTTTTCGTGCATCTGCAATGCGGCGATATCGGGATAACAGGTCCGCTCCTATTTGCGATTCCATCCGGACTTTCTCTTCATGCAACCTGGCCAGTTCCGATTCCAGCAGCGGGATCGATTCGCTCGATTTTCGGATGTTTTCCTGGATTTCGGCGGACTTTTTCAACATGTTCTGCTCCGCATCCCTCAGCTCCTTTTCCATGACCTCCATCTGTTCCATAAAGTCCAGGATCTTGTCTTCCTCGCTGCGGATCTGTTCCTCAGCAAGCTGGATTTCGTGGAGCATGGCGGTATATTCCTTGTTCGTCTTGACCGACATGAGCTGATCTTTAAGTCGCGAAAGCTTGGTCCGGTTCAGGTCAACCTGTCCTTCAAACGTGCGCCTGTGATTGGTGAGTTCTTTTGCATGAGCGACACGCTGCTGGTAATAGGTCCGAATGTGCTGCAATTCGTTTTCGAAGTTTTGGTTCTTGCTGGGGATTTCGGAGGCTTGTTTCTGCAAACTGGCAATCTTCAGTTCCAGATCTTGAAGGGCTATCAGGTTCCGAAGATCAGGATTCACCTGCTCGCCCCCTCCAATCTACTGGTACCGGAGGAGGGCATAGCCCACAAAACGAGTGGGCCGGCACACCCGCAGTTACGTCTGTGATTGCTCTGTATAGTCATAAGTCTCTATAAGCGCTTCAATATACCGTTACGAACGAAATCTGTCAACGCCGGAATAAAAGGGACGCTCTTCTATTTGACATTGAAAAGGGCAAATAGGGAAGCCTCCGCACTTGATCTTTCGGCTAATTCGCCGGAGAATCGGTCGAATGAAAGCCGTCGTGCAAAGAGTCAGCCAAGCTGAAGTCTTCGTCGAGGACAGATCGGTTGCCCGTATCGGGACGGGAATCCTGGTACTCGTGGCCATCTCCCGGCACGATACCGAGAAAGACCTTCTGTGGATGGCCCGGAAGATAGTCGAACTGCGCATTTTCGACGACAACCAGGGCAAACTAAATTTGAGCCTGCAGGATATTCGGGGCCAATTGCTGGTCGTTTCCCAATTTACTCTTTACGGAGACTGCAAAAAGGGGAGGCGTCCTTCCTATATTGAAGCGGCGTCGCCGCTGGATGCCGAGAAGCTGTATCAGCAGTTTGTTTCCATCGTTCGTCAGTTCGTCCCGGATGTTCAAACCGGCCAATTTCAGGCTGCAATGGAAGTGACCCTTACAAATTCCGGACCTGTCACATTGATACTGGAGAGCCGCGAACAACCATAAGGAATCAAGCGGCACAAAAGCGCATGGAATGGAATAGGGCTGGAAGGGCGGGCGTCTCGCCCGCATTTGCGGCCGGGACCGCCGCTCTCCCGGGAACCTCCTAAGGGCAGGCTTCACTCCTGAATTCTGTATTCTGTATTCTGAATTTTGAATTGTCTATTGTAAGATTAACCCTTATGGCTTTGAGCAGATCCTCCGTGAATCTGGTATTTACCCTGATCGTTGCCGCGCTGGGATCTACTGCCGGCGTCTTTATTTACCTCAATTCAGGCGCTCCCGACGTTCGGCCCAAGGCGTCAGAAAATAGCGGGCCTCCGGAAAAACCTGCGCCAGCCGAGGCCGCAAGCAAGATTGCAGCTCTTCAGCAAATGAGCGCCGGTGACCCCGAGAATCCCGAATACCCCGCGCAAATAGCCAACATCTATTACGACCTCGGCCAGTATGGGAAAGCCGCCGAGTATTACCAGCAAAGTCTGGGCATCCATCCACGTGATCCGAATGTCGAAACCGATCTGGCTACATGCTTGCATTACCTGGGACAGGATGACAAGTCGTTGGAAATATTGGACAATGTCCTGAGCTACGATCCCGGCTTTACACAAGCGAAGTACAACAAGGGAATCGTGCTGATCGAAGGCAAAAAGGATGTGAAGGGCGGGATTTCCGTTTGGGAAGACCTTTTACGTTCCGACCCCGGCTATCGCCAAAGGGCGGAGCTTGAGCAAAGGATTAATCAACTGAAGGCGTCCTTGCGATAGTTTTGAGGATTATGCTGATCTTATTTCGATTTGTCTTTCTGTTATTGGTTTTCTGGCTTCTGCGGCGCTTCCTCGGCAATCTCGTAGGCGCCTCCAAGCAACCGAACACAAAAGAAAAAGTTGAAGATGTTCCAAACAGCATGGTGAAAGATCCAGTATGCGGAATGTACATGGATTCCCGCCTGGCGATACGGTTCGAGGACCGAAAGGAAGCGTTTTATTTCTGTTCGGAAGAGTGCAAAAACAAATATCTGGGCAAAGCCACAAAAGGAAGGGAGGAGGCCCGTCCTGCCCCTCCAATGTAGAATCAAGTTAGGCGCGGCAGGGGATTGGGGAGCCGGGTATTTCACTTGAAAAGCCGGGGTGCCCTCGTATAATGAAGGTTTCTGGCTATCCTGAATTATTTTTCGGATGAGGTCCGGTAAAAGTGGTTGATTTGGATAACCCCCGTTCCAAGAAATCGAAGCGATTCTCGGAGGATATGATTCGTGAATGCCTCGCTGTCATGGAATCGGGCGATATAGAAGACCTTTTCGAAATAATTCCCCGGATCGGCGTTCTGCGCGATTCGCGCTTCAACGAACCACTCCTCGCTCTTCTTTTCCATAGCGATATCAAAAGGCGTGAATTCGCCGCCTATTCCATGGGCGCCATCGGCGACAGAAGATTCCTCGAACCGCTCAGGAAAGCATTTCTGGAATCCAACCGGCTCAGGGGTTTCGGCGCGCAGGAATTGCAGATAGCAATTATCGAGGCTATCGGCACAATCGGGGACGATGCAGCGGTGGATTTCTTTCTCCCCACTTTGAAAAGCTGCTGCGCAACCAAAGCTGCAGGTGAAAGCAAGGGTGCCAGCAAGAACGCCGGAAGAATGAGCAAGTGGATTATCGAATCGCTCGGCGCTATTGCCCAGCAGGGAGGAACCCAGTCTTTGAAAGCTCTGCTTGAGCTTACCACGCACGATGACCCGGAGGTTCAGGCCCAGGCGCTTTCAGAGCTTTCGGTGGCATACTGGCACCGGCCGAACGAGATCGAAGATTCCACCCTGCAGAAAATCTATGCGCTTACCACGCACCATGTGGCGCTGGTAGCAGAATCCGCTCTCGCAGCGCTTCAAAACCTGGCAGATGTCGGGTGCCGGCGCGCAGAGGCTTTTTTCTCCTCCTCAGAAGACGAAGAGCAAAAATAAGCGAAAACAAAGAGCGCCACGGATTCCACGGATCTCACAGATTGAGATCCGTGATCTTCCGCCCGTGGAAATCCGTGGAATCCGTGGCGTTTTTGAAGCTGTTTATAACCTACTTCTTTAGCGATTGCTGAAGAGCCGCAATGATCTGCT
>JBEKKY010000180.1:0-7287 GCA_050010475.1 Acidobacteriota bacterium
TTGTGCTTGCGCCGCAGCAGAAAGGAAACATCTCTCATTGCCTGGTTGGCCAGAAAAACAAGCCCTTCAGGTTGAATTTTGAGGATCTCCTCGCCGTCAAGCTTAGTTGTGCTGATGTACTCCTTTGTCAACAGGCGATAGGTTGTATCGTCCTTGGACAGAGGGAACGGATCCTGATAATTAAACTCCACCATATTTCTCTCTCCCTATGTTGATGAAGTAAGATTGCGATAACCAGCGATAAACTCTCCCCAAACCCAGTCATTATAGGTACCTGATATGCGCTTGTCGACAACCTCTATAAAGAACCTGTTGAAGTCACAATCTATGATTTTGAAGGAGCAGTCATTAGTCATTTCTAAGATCTTTTCGTCTGGCCTCTATAATGGGGTTTGCCGGTGGGAAGAATTTCCTTCGTAACCTTTCCTTCCAATATCGTATTTTACGATCAGGGAGGGAATTCTCAGGCCGGCAGCCTGAACAAAAAGCGTTCCCCGGGCATCTTATGTATGCGGATACGAAAGGAGAAATAGAATAGTTATGGATAGGAAGCGATTATTGGGAGTATGCGTCCTCGCACTGGCGCTCTTTGCACTTGTTACGGTTCCTTCATGGGCCCAGGGATCCGGACGAGCCAACAATACCTCGAAAGCTCCTCTTGGGTTTTTGAAACAGGCGTTGAACAAAGCAGGGGCAACCGCTCTGGATTCAACTCAGGAATCGGCTCTGGCTTCACTCATTTCAACTTTCCGGAGCACAAACCAGCCGGGCGCTCCTAATGCTGCTGAAAAGCCTGCCAGGGATAACTACGCCAATGCCATTTTGTCCGGCAGCGGGGATCCCAAGGCTGCGGCAGATCAACTCGCCGGAGTGCTGGCTGCGCGCCAGCAAGCGAGGCTGGAAGCGGAGGCACAATTGCATATTCAAGCGCTGGCTATCCTGCGCAGCGACCAGATTGCCGCCCTGCAAAACAGCGTCGGAAATCAAGGAGTGCTGCGCGCGCTTTCTTCCCTTCTCGGACCCGGCGGCAGGCCCGGTCCCGGCATGATGGGCAGGGGCGGTCCCATGGGCGCCAGGGCTCCGGGGAATCAGCAATAGTTTAGCAAAGCCCCGGCTATGGGGCATGGCTCAGTCATTACCATTTGTAACAGACAGTGTGTAGGGGCGACCGGCCGGCCGCTCCTACATCCCCTCTTTAAGGCTCAGAATCAGGTTCGTTCTTTATCCTCGAAAAACCCGGTACCAGGTATTATCTTTGGAGCAAGGGAGGAGCACTCCATGTTTCGGACAAAGATCGGAATAGTGCTGACCGCAATATTGGCAGGAACAGGTGTTTCCATATTTCTGCGGGCACAGGAACCTCCCGCCTATAAAGTCGATGTCAACGTAGTGAATGTACTGGCCACGGTGCACGATCGAAACGGACATCTTGTCAATGATCTCACCAAAGATGATTTCATTCTGGAGGAGGATGGGAAGCAGCAGGAAATCAAGTATTTCACGCGCCAGACCGACGTGCCCCTGATCATCGGGTTGTTGATCGACACAAGCCAAAGCCAGCGGAATCTGATCGAAGACGAGCGCGGTGCATCGTATCAGTTTCTGGATCAGGTGCTGCGCCCCGATCGCGATGAGGCGTTCGTGATCAAGTTCGACAGGGAAGCGGAACTGCTGCTGGATCTCACCAATTCCCGCAGTTCGCTGCAGAAAGCGCTCGATGCAGTGAAGGCTGCCTCCCCTGCCACGCTGCGCCGACCCACGGACGGAACGGGCAGCGGAATCCCCTTTGCGCAAAACTGGCCGGGCGGAGGGCGTAGAGGCAGAGGGCAGTGGCCTGGCGGCGGGCAACCCCGGATGCAGACAGGGGGAGGTACGGTGCTTTACGATGCTGTTTACCTTGCATCGGGTGAGATTCTGGAAAAGCAGGAAGGCCGGAAGGCCATCATTCTCATTTCCGATGGCGTCGATTCCAATAGCAAGGTCAGTGAAAAGGAAGCGGTCGCGGCAGCGCACCGCGCGGATACAATCATTTATGGCATCCGCTACTATGATCCAAGCGCCTACGGCGGACAGTTCGGAAGAGGCGGGGGCGGGAATGCAAACTCTCGGGGATTGAACACGCTAAAAACCCTGTCTCAACAGACCGGCGGTCAGATGTTCGAAGTGAGCAAAAAGCTTTTGCTGAAAGACATCTACGACAAAATCCAGGAAGAACTTCGCAACCAGTACAATCTGGGATACACGCCACCCAATACCTCCGAATTCGGATTCCGCCAAATCAAACTTCGTACGAAAGACAGCAAGTTGGAAGTAGTGGCGCGGGCTGGTTACTATCCCAAGCACTCATAGCGTACTTCAGGCCAAGGCGTGATTGGCGGCTCGGGCCACGGCCTCTATGGCGATCGAGACCAGCGCCGATCCATAGTCAAGGTCGATGTTTCCCATCGTGTCGTGTGTGTCGTGATAACCGGTGCGGTTGATGTCGTAGTTTTCCATGAAGAGGACGACGGGGATGCCCGCATCAGAAAAGATCTGCCCGTCTGTGTTAAAAAGAGTGCTGGCCGGCTCCCATGGAAGACGGATCTGTCCGAAAAGCTCCGGATGCTGCGCGATCGCCGGAATATGATCGGGATCAGGGCTACGCACGCCGACTCGCCCTCTTCTCGATGGGGACCGGTTCCATTGGCGGCTGCTCTTATTCCAAAGCTCATTAGCCAGATGAGCTTGATAGGCCAGCCAGAGAGATTTGCGTCCTTCGCCCGGAGAAATCTGGAATATATGGGGGGCACGTTTATTATTGTGGGCGACCATGTCGAGCACGTAGACACCCTGGATGCGTGTTCCGGATAGGTCGTGCCAGTCTCCAGCAACAAGTCTGATTTGCAAATTCCTTTCCACAAGACGCTCACACACATGACGCGCCCCAAGACAATCCGAGGGAAACTCCTCGCCGGTCAGGTGAACCAGCCAGATGTCACATTCTAATCGACCCGCACGGCTCAATTCGCAAAAAACAGGGAATGCGTGGAGCAAGGCAGCGGTGGCCGAATGGTTGTCGTCTGCGCCGGCGGCGGCCATTCTGGCGCCTTTGCTCGGTCCCTTCTCGTAGATGTCCTCCATATAGGCCGTATCGTAATGATCCGCCATTATGATTGCCTTGCTTCTGTCCCGCCCCGGAATCACCACGAGAAGATCGCGTTCCTCGATTTCTTCCTTCTGGTTTCGAAGCCAGCCGTCAGACCATTCAAAGCGGAAATCTGTCTGCCAACGAAAAGGAATCGATCCAACCATGACTCCCTTGGTACCGGTTGCGGCGGCCGCTTTCTGATACCGGGAAAGAAGATAATCTCCCAATGCATCCAGATCCCGAAGGTGATGCTGCAGCTTTGATCTTGTTAAAGAATCTCTGGCGCAATCGGCATTGTCTTTATTGATGAATTTCCCGGCAGAGAGTTCGGCAATGGTCTGCCAATAGTTGACCTCAAAAGCGCGCCTCGAAGTGCGGTGAAAAGTCAGCGCCTCATCGCGAGACGAGCCTGCATCGGAAATCGTTTGACGAAGCGATTCCTGAAGGGTTTTGTCTGGGAGTGATCCGATCCACCGCTCAAGCTCTTCGTGCGGGTTCGAGACAACAAGATTCCGGACGAAGCTGCATGGCAGAGCCCCATTCAACTGCTCGGACGCTTCCAGAATTTTGTGGGATCGAATCGTATCCTGATAGTGATGGGGATGTTCTTTTTTCTGAGATAACCGGATGGCTGCCCGGTGCGCAGGACGATCCAGAATGCGGGGCCACAGTTCGACGGGATGGGACAAGTCGGGCTGGTCCGCTCGATACGCGGTCAGATATCCCAGCGGCCCGTCGTGCAGAACCGTGATCCGGTTGTCCTGCAGATAGGACACAAGCGGCCGCTGCCAGTAGACTTCATAGTCGCCTGCGCGCATTGCCGGAAACAGGAACCGGTATCCGAAGAGGCCGCCCCCGGCCATTGCATGAATAGCCTGCTCGATGTCCGCCCGGTCGGCCCGCGGCCCGTCCAGAAGCGACTGGAAATCCTCGGTCCAGATCTGGACGTTCCGAGCCATGGGCTTGTCGTAAAGTCCGAGGTCGTGCGGATCGGTGCTGAACAGAACGTGGGCCAGTTTATCTTCGCGGGCAACAATTGCGGAGAGCGGATCTTCGTGCCGTCCTATCCGCGACCATCGATGCGTTCTAATGTATGTATTCCTCACTGGGCCATGTCCGCTGGTTTGCTCGCCCGTCTTGGTTTCGTGCATCCAGCCCGATTGCGGAATGCGCAAGCCTCCCAGGTTTTCACGCCGCGCGGCAGCCTGCAGCAGCGGGATTTGCAGGGCAAAAGGAAGTTTGGTTGAAAGCCGGCGATAGCCCTCGATCCCCCAAAACAAAAGGCTTCCCGGAAACGGGAGTATATGAAGCTTTCCCTGCAAATAAGCTTGCTGAGCCACTCTGGGGAGTGCGGAAAAAGGCTCGAAAGTCAGCAGAAACCTGACGGAAGCGAGCGATTCCCCCGGCCAGAAATAGCGCTGAGCCCAACCCGGCATCCGGATGCCGGCGCTTGGCCAAATGCGAAATCCTATTTGCAGCAGGTCCTGAACTTGCTCTCCTGGTTCCGAGTACACTTCGATGAGGATGCGTCGGAAAAAACCCAGGGCCTCTTGCTCCGGAAGCTCCTGGTCCGGTTGGCGAAAGAAGCCGTTCCAAAAGACTCGCGCCGGGCCTTGCTCACTCCCGCCAAACAGCGTCCACCGCACTCTCCCGTGATCGTCCTGAGTGCGCGATAAGGCCAGCGGCAGGAAAATCACGAAGCGTTCGTGCTGAAGCATCCCGGCATGATTCGCAAGTTCGACCGGCCAGTAAGGATTGTTCTCCAGCTTTTTGCGTGAAATTCCGTGAGCGCTCTGTCCTCTTCCCAACTTCAAGAGCGAGTCTACGATTTCGCGCGCAACGTGCTCCAATCCCGGACGTAATTCGAATGCTTCTTCGTATTCGCTGACGGGCCAGCCCCATGGATCCTCCGCAGAAAATAAATTTTCAACAAAGTCGCCATAGGGTCTATAAAGCACTGGCGGGGCGGGCATGAATTCAGAATAGGCTGGGATGGAGTGTCTCTTTTCATGTCCAAAAGATTGTGCGTCTGCCATGAGACGCACCCAACCCTGCGAAGTCATTCTGTCCCTTATGCCAGCTCTTTAGAGAAAATCAGCTTGTCGTCCCCGATCCCGTAAAAGTTTTTGATGCGGGCGGCCAGTTCATAATTGGTGCGCTGATAAAACCCAATCGTAGGTTGATATTCGTCGCGGGACGAAGTTTCGATCAGGAGCAGTCGTCCGCCTCGGGAGCGGGTGTCCTTTTCCACATATTCGACCAGAATGCGGCCGATGCCGCGTCCCTGCGCTTTCGGATCAACGGCGATCCAATAGAGATCGTAAACGCCCTCGGTCAGCGGAGTCGGGCCATAGCAAGCATAGCCGTCGATTTCGCCGGCATGTTCGGGCGTTTCAGCCACCACAATAATGTAGCCGCTTTCTTCGCCTTTCTGCAGCGCCTCGTCGACAAGTTCCATCGCGGTGGCAATTTCCTGATCGCTGAAGTTGCCGGCCGCGGTGACGATTTCGCGAATGCGGGACTGGTCGTTCGCGGAAAGAGACCGGATATGAATCATTCGATTCGATTGGGTATCATCAGGCATAACCCTATTATATCTGCTTGAAGAATCCGTTCGACAAAATTCTTATCCTGTTCGGGCCACAAAAAGCCGCGATTGTGCTCGTCGCAAATTGCAGGTTGTTGGTGAGAAAGCAACCGATTTCTGTTTGTCTTCGGACGAGATCTCCGCCAGGCGAAAGAAATGCTCTTCGCGCTTCTCAGCCTGACTATGGAAAAAGATGATCTGGTCCTTCAGGACGTTCCGGCTGGCCGGAACCGGATGATCCCCGACAAATTCAAAGGCGCCTAGCCCCGGTCCATAATCAGGCTACATCAAATGTCGTATTTTTGCTGCATTTCCATTTTGGACAAGAGTGGGCATAGATAAAGGGTCTATCCGCCTGCAATCGAAAACATTCAACACCCTAAAAGGCGAAGCGCAGCTGGAAGCTGACTCTTCTGTCAAATATATTGGAGACACCCCCAGCACCGAAACCACCAAGGCTTAGATGTTCTCCAAAGTAGGACGATGCCAGATCTCCGTTTGGGGGTCCAAAGTTGGGATGATTCAGCGCATTCGTTGCCTGTATCGACAGGGTGATATTGTATTTTCCCGAGCCGGCTGAGCCGCCCCCTCCCATGGGGCCGCCGCCGCGCCCGCCTCCCCCGCGCGGAAAGCCTCCACCCATGCCGGGAAAACCGCCGCCACGCGGTCCTCCCATTCCTCCGGGTGGCCTGGCGTCGCTAGCGCTTCCCGCGGACTTCTCCTTGCTTCCGATTGCCCAAGTGCGCGAGATACGCAAGTTGACATTTACACTGGCCGGGCCGCGCCCGAAGTTCCTGTTAATAGTGGGTGTTCCGGGAGCCGGGCTAAGATTGAAGCAGCCGAAAGACGGCTCATAAAGCAAATCCGTGCCTGAGCAATTAGCTGCGCTTACAGACACGAGCGCCGGCCGTGCGCTTATAACGCCATCACCGTAGAGATCGCGCCCGGTGATAATGTTGTACGGAGATCCGCTGCTTGCCGTGATGAAGGGATTGATAGACACTTTAAACAGCAGCGGAAGGCTGACACCGAACACGCCGCGGTGGCGTATATCGCCGTAAGATGAGGGCCCCCATTCTGCCCGCAGATTGTAAGGATCGGCCGGCTGACCCTCGTTATCATCTTTTCCGTGTGAAAAAGAATAGTTGCCGTACAGGGAGATGTTTTTGTAACTGAGGCTGGGATTGATGACCAGTTGGCTTGTTCTGCTGAAGCCTGTCGATTCAGTAAAAAATCGCGCCTCATGGTCACCGAACGGGTATCTGCCGTCGATTGGAGCATTGATATCACGAGACCTCAGGAGGTGCACGCCCCGGCTGACGATGTAATTGGCGCTGAGGCGGAAGTACTTGTTGACTTGTCTCTCGATCCCTACGTTTGCCTGGTAGTTGCGCGGGGCGATGACGTCGTGAGCCAAAAGCTGTAATTGCTGCGGCTGGAGCCCGCTTTGGAGTGAAGCAAGAGACGGTATGTTGGGGTAGAAATCAGGGTTCAGAATAATGTAGGACTGCTGCGTGATTCCGTTGTAGCGCAGCGTTTGCAGTTTGGTCGAGGCCGAAATGCGGTCGTAGAA
>JBEKKY010000181.1:0-7180 GCA_050010475.1 Acidobacteriota bacterium
CGTTTCATGTTGGGACCCAGCGCGATCAAACGACCTTCAGGCTTCAGACAGCGGCGCACTTCGCGCAACGTGCCGATAACAGCCGCCTTGTCCGGCAAGTGCTCGAAAAAGTTGCTGGCAAATACAGTGTCGAGCGAATTTTCCGGGATTCCCTGCCAATGTTCCGAACTGTCCTGGAGAAAGAACTGTACATCGGCGGATAATTTGTTCTTGGCCGCTGGATTCACGTCCATGGCGAGGCGGCCTTTTGCCTGGACTGCGTTGATGAACTCGCCATACCCGCAGCCGAGGTCAAGGATAGTGCCACCCGGAGCGAAAAAACGTGAGAAGAATTTCGATACCAGGACACTCCAAACAGCGCGGCGATACTCCTCGTTCGGATCAAACCGCTTGCTATAGAGCCGCTCCAGGTCCGTGTCTGCCTCCGGCATCATGGTCTCCTCATCTCACCGGGAGCGCCGGCGCTCCGGCTTCTAAAACCCGTTGTTCATGAACTTCGTGTGCTTTATCTGCAATAGGGTTTCATCAGTGCTGCCGCGGGCCTCGATCCCAGCATTGCTGCCCGGTTCCAGTTCAGACAGGCATTTCCGGGATCGCCCAGTTTCAGAAAAACAATTCCTTTATTAAGATAAGCCTGAGGATAGTCGGGCATAATCAGCAAGGCTTTATCATAGTCTGGCAATGCGCCTGCCAAATCACCCGAGCGCAACTTTGCATTCCCTCGATTGATGTATATATCAGGCGCGGTCGGATCCAACCTGGCGGCGATATCAAAATCCTCGATCGCCCCCTTATAAACTGAAAGTTTTTCGTACCGGACATAGCCACGGTTGTTGTAAGCGTTTAAGTACTGGGGATTGATTTCTATTGCTTTGCCGAAATCCTCCTCCGCCCCCTTGAAATCTCCCAAGTTTAGCTTGGCATTGCCTCTGTTGTAGTAGACTTGTTCTTTATCCGATCTGATGGTCAATGCTCTATCAAAATCCTCGATCGCGTTTTTATAATCTCCTGTTCTATTCCTCAGGATCCCGCGGTTGTCATAAGCGTCATCGTATTTTAATTCAATCGCTTTGTTATAATCCTCCATGGCACCTTTAAAATCATTTTGCTCCTTCCGCACGTTTCCTCTGTTGTTATATGCCAAACCGGCTTCCGGATTCTTTTTAATTACATCGGAAAACAGGCTGAGCGTGTCCTTCCAAACAGCGTTTCTTCCGTAAGCTGAACAAGCAAAAAAGACCATTGCGACCCCAATGGCTGTTGCATAGCAATACTTAAGTTTTGGAAAAGAAGGAAATGATCTTTGTTGGAAGAAGACATAGAGCCTACCGGCGATCATGAACAATCCGATATAGGGGATATAAGTATATCTTTCTGCAACCACCGCCTGGCCGACCGGTATGAAAAGAATCAAGGCTATGGTGAAAGTGAAAAACAATAAACCAAACATGACATCTTTTTTAACAGTTTCATTCAGTTTTGATTTATATGCCCTGATAATTAATCCGGCCAATCCGATGAAGAACAGAATTGAAAAATAATATTGGATCGGCAAAAGGCCCCTCGATTTAAAAGGCAAGGGGTGCAGGGCAGACAGGCCGAACGGCACCACCGATTTAATGATATAAAATGCAAACGAATAGGAGCCTATAAGAAGCCGGTCCAGAATTGTGTAGCCGGTCACATAATCCAGACCGGTTCCGATGATGCGTTGCGACAGGAGTGAAACCATGCCGAAAAGTATCGATAAAAAGAAAAAAGGAACTTTATCGAGACTGTTTTTAACTGTCAGCCTTTTGCCCAGATAATAATCAACCAGAAGAAGAACTACGGGGAGGGTAACGGCTGCGGATTTGGAACATAGAGACAAAAGGAAGCACAGAATTGCAAGAACATAATATCTGAGCCGCCGGCTCTTATTGCAATAGAAGATGTATGCAATCAGGGAGCTCAGGTAGAAGAAGGAATAAAGCAGATCCTTTCGTTCGGATATCCAGGCTACCGATTCAACATGGAGAGGATGAATGCCGAAAAATACGGCGGCGATGGCCGCGATCTCAACCTTCCTGGTCAGCAGCAAAATGAGATAGAAAACAAGTGCGACGTTCAGCAGGTGAAAAACAAGATTTGTGCAGTGATAAATGAAAGGATTCAGTTTGCCTATCTTATAATCCAATGCATAACTGATCATCGTCACCGGCTGGTACATCTTGAGATAACCGGCCTTAAAAAAGTTATGAATGGATTGGATATCGAGGTGCTTCACATCGCTGTTGTTAAAGACATGCACGTCGTCGTCCCATTGAACAAAACCATTCCGCAGAGAATTTGAATAAACAACGGCGGTTATGAAAAGGATCATTCCGAGAATGACGATTCGCGGTTGCCTTTCCAGTATAGAGGGCGCAGGGGCTGGATTTTCCGGTATGACGATCTGATTTTTCCTTCTATTCTTCTTTCCCTTGTTTTTCATCGTTTCAATTTTAAAAAGAGTTTGTTTATCCAAGACCGGACAATGCCCCTGTTTGCCGAAAGACGCCCTACGAGGTGTCCTTCCTGAAGAAGCGAATAAAGCCCATCAGGGACTCCCGCATCGACATCGGATAGGGATAGATGCGGTAACGATTGGTATAGCCATACCACAATTTATAAAGTATGGAGTAAACAGACGTCAGCGGCAGCGCACAAAGCATTCGGGCAAATTTGCCGAGAGATGGCCATTCAACCATAATCCCGAAAAGTCTATGAAAGTTGGTGAACATGCGGCGCTCCCGGCGGCTCGAAAAATTCATGACCGAGCGACCGTGGAAAGTGTAGTCGACCTTGTCAGAATTGCCGTCGAAATAGCCGCTTTGTATGGCATATTCGGTCAATTCGTTCGATGGATAGGGCTGAAAAATCGAAGCCCAGGCAAACGATGGCCGCAATCGCTGGTTGAGGTCCAGCGTTAAAAGAGCCTGCTGGAATGTCTCTCCCGGAAGGGCCAGTATGTTCTGAGTATAGAGCCGAATGCCTTGGGCGCGCAGCAGGCTTCCGGCGCGAAGGATCACTTCATCGGACATTCGCCGTTTCAGAACATCGTTTCTCAGGCGTTCATCCCCTGACTCCACGCCGAAGATTACAGAGATACAGCCGGCCTTCTTCAGGTCAGAAGCCACTTTCTCATCAACGAGATTGGCCCGTACGTTGCAACTGAACGGGAGATTAATTTCTCTCCGGTAACGCTCCGCGAATTCACCGACCCACTCTCGATCCAGTATGAAATTGTCAGAAAGGAAAAAGATGAACTTCAGCGACCATCTTGAGCGGACTTGCGCGATCTCTGCGAGGAGGTTGTCAACCGATCTGTACCGGATGATCTCTCCCTTGCCACGGTAGAGCTCGTTATATTTGTGATTGAAGCAGTACGTACACAGGTAGGGACAGCCTCTATTCGGGAAGAATATTTTCATTGGCGAATCGCGCGTGAAGCGATCCTGGTCGAAGAGAAGATCACGATCCGGAAAGGGAAGGCGATCGAGACTGGCAATGAGCGGGCGCATGTCATTCCTGACGATTCCGGCGCCGTTTTTTACCCAGAGGTTCTCGATGCGGCTGTAATCACTGCCGCGACTGAGCGCGTTCGCCAGATCCAGAATTGCGTCTTCCCCTTCGCCCCGGCAGACGATGTCGACACCTTCGGCTTCGATCATCTCCGGGAAGAAAGTGGCGTGAGGTCCGCCGAATAGACTCAGAACCCGCTTCCCATTCCGGGCGAGTACAGAACGGAGTTGGCGGTTGAGGTTCAGGTAAAAGCGATGGAACCCCGTTGTTACGGAGTATGCAAGGACATCAGGGTTGAAATCCCGAACTCCGGCAAGGAACCTCCTGCGTTCAGCTAATGCCAGGCCGGTTTCATGCCCTGCCGCGCGTAAAACCGCAGAGAGCGCCAGAATTCCAGAAGGCCCACTCAGGTTGACGTTCTTGTAAATGAACAGAAAGCGCATTGAATAACCGCGAAATAAGACAGATTCGATTCAAAATGAAATCGGATATGGAATCTAATTAGGATTGGCCCATCCTGTCAATGCACTCTTGTACCTGAAACCACAGGCTTTGGATCGGACAGGCTTCTAGGACCGCCATCGCATCCGCCTGAAGAACACGCACACGAGCTTGATCAGTTCTCGCTTATCCGGAAAGTCTCTGGCAAAGAAAAACATCCGAAATGGATTCAGATAAAACCTGAGCATCGCGTTCCGGCGTATCCGGTTTATTTTCTTCGCAGGTACATCCGTCAAATTGATGAATTCCTTTGTATGATAGCCCATGCAAAAATCGTTCACCGGGATTCTGCCCATTTCCCTGGCGATCTCGCCCAGCTCCGTCCCCTCGTAAGGCATGACCACAAAAAGACCGAGGCTGTGGAGCTTGGAAGAGAATATAAAGTCAACCGTCATCTTCATCTCCTCCGATGTCTCGCCGGGGAAACCGATCATGAAAAATCCGTGTGGATGGATCCTGAGGGAGTGCGCGATTTCGATGTTTCTTTTTATTTTATCCAGTTGAATATTCTTTTTAATCACCTTCTGCAAACGCGGCGATCCGGTTTCGACCGCAAAGGCGATGAAGGTGGTGCCGGCCTGTCGAAGTTTTAGCAACTGCTGCTCGTCCAATAAGTCGCCCCGCAATCCGTTTGGAAAGGTGATGGAAATCTTCATCCCGCTCTGGATAATGCGATCGCAGAAGTCGAGCAGGCGGGCCCGATCCAGATTAAAGATGTCATCCAGGATCTCAAATTCGCGAACGTTATACGTATGGTAAAGGTGCCTGATTTCGTTAACAAAACTTTCCGCGCTGCGGCAGCGGAACACCTTGCCAAAAATATTATGACAGTACACGCAATGATAGGGACAGCCGCGCGAGGAGAAAAGGCACATGAAAACCCCCGACCCCGTACGGCTCATGCGCTGATATTTCCCATATGCTTCGATGGGAATCAGATCGTACGCGGGCATGGGCAATTCATTAATATCCTGGATAAAATCTCCCCTGCCGTTAAATACAATTTGATTATCTTTTTTATAGACGACTCCCTTAATTCCGGAAATATCGCGCTTATTTAACAGACTCTCGATTAGTTGACCGGCCACTATCTCCCCCTCACCAACCACCACATAATCGATACCGGTTATATCCAGAGCTTTTTCTTGATAGGCGGTCGCGTGAGGCCCGCCTAAAAGCACAGGCGTGTTCGCACCCGCTCGCTTGACGCTTTCGGCAATCCAATGAATGGAATCGGATTCAAAGGTCAACGCGCTGATGCCCACGACATCCGGGTTAAAAGCACGAATCGCCGATTCCAAACCATAACGGTCGTTTCGGCTTACTCGAATGTCCTCAATTCTCACCTCGTAACCGTATTTTTCTCTGAGATACGCGGCTATGCTCATCAAGCCCAGCGGATGGTTGACTTGTCTGGAGGTAGGATCATTGGGGCAACTTTTTATTAAAAGAACGCGGCCAGGCGCCGCCCGCTTCTCTCCCTGGAACTCTTCCGCACTCATGCTTGTGCCTCCTATGCCGGTCTCGTAACGTCTCCTGGCCCATGCTTAAAAGAATCCTGCCTCTGGGCAAGGCCGCCTCTGGCGCAGATGCGCAGCAGGGCAGATGAAGCAATTTTGCAGACTGCAGCCTCAGGCTGCAAAAGCTCGGCTGCAAATTGGGCAATGGCAAAATTACCCGCGCCCGGAATCATGGACTCTGGCACTAATGCGACCGCCATGTTTCGGCCGCCTACACGAGCAATATGTAATGCGCGAGTTACTCTCCAGAATGGAAAACCCAGCGTTACTTTCAACGGCAGGCTCTCAGCCATTCCCTTCCGATTTTGTCGATTATTGTTTTTTTTAAGGCCGCGGTCAACATGAACATCCAACCCGGAACGTCGAGGTGCGCTGCGTGTTACTCCTATCTGCAAGAGGTTCATCTGTTTAAGGTATGGGAGCCGGGCTTTTCGGCATGCAATGCGAGGAATTGCTTTTTTCGGAATCGGATCAAGATAACCGTTTTCCTCTGGGGTACCATGCCGCGGGATGCACGGGAAAATCAGGTTGACTTGGTATGGTGCAATCCGTAACATGCAGCTAGGCTCGTCGTATCCGTGTATTGAGGCGAACTAGATTTCCTAAGCACTATTTAGCAGCTAAACTAACCATGAGAGTGTGCGCTCTCATAGGTTGAATCGGCATTTAAAAAATTTGAAACCCGCGCGGTAAATCAGATGTGTTTGTCCCCAAGGAATCATTCCGGTTTTTTTAGCTGATTAACCAGCGGTTGGAGGAAATTGTGTCAAAGATAAAATGCTTTGCCTTCGCAATGGTTTTGTGCCTTTTTCTGAGCTTTGCTCAGTCCAAAAACATATTTGCCGGCGATCAGGATCTTACGGCCGAAAAGGTGATTGCCGAGCACGTCAAATCCATCGGCAGTCCTTCGCTCCTGGCAGGAGTAAAATCTCGAGCATTTGTCGGTACGACCTCACTCGACTTTATTCAGGGTGGGACCGGAAGCCTGTCCGGCAGATCTATGTTTGTATCGGCAGGACAAAAGCTGAGTATCGTTAATAGGTTTACCGATGTCAACTATCCTCAAGACTACTTTGCTTATGATGGAAAAGACGTATCGGTGGGCTACATCAGCCCCGGCCAAAGATCCCCGCTGGCAGACTTCATCTTTCGATATAATGGTTTACTCAAAGCGGGATTAATGGGGGGCACGCTATCGGCAAATTGGCCATTCCTGGATTCGAGTAAAAAGGCCGACATGAAACTCAAGGAAACCACCGTTGACGGCCAGCGGCTCTATGAAATCGAATACGTGCCTAAGCTGGCCTTGAGAGACCTGAAAGTCCGGATGTATTTCGATCCGAAAACGTTTCATCACGTGCGAACGAAGTATGAGGTTCGGATCAAGGAAGGAGATCAGTCTGTCAGGAAGCAGACGACTGATCCCAGCACAGGTGCGCGGCCGTCGGATGTGACGGTTACTGATATGAAAGGAAACGCGTATCCTGGGATCCCCACCAGTTCTGCATCTAATGATGCTTTCCAGGTGATGCCGGAATCCATCTATGTGCTTATTGAAAAGTTTGATGATTACAAAGATGAAAGCGGCATGGTCCTTCCGCATAGCTACACGATTG
>JBEKKY010000182.1:0-7972 GCA_050010475.1 Acidobacteriota bacterium
AGGCGGCGGTTTACCGGAATGTAAATTAGTTCTCAATTTCCTGTTAGGGACTGACGTTATGTATAACAGGCAAGGTTGGATACTGCGTTGGAGGGGCTGAATCGGTGAAGTCAGAAGAAAAGCCTGTACCCCAGGCAGCGGAACTGGAAGCTCGATGCAGCGAGCTTCACAAGAGCCTGATGGAGAGTGAGGATCGGTTCCAAAAGCTCTTTCATGCTTCTTCCAACCTGATGATGATTACTACGCTCAAGGAGGGAAGAATCATCGATGTGAACGAAGCATGCGGGAGCGTGGGCGGGTATAAGCGCGAAGAATTGATTGGCCGTTTCGCATCCGAACAAGTCCTCCTGGCAGATCCGAGCGAAAGAAACGCGCTGATTGAGAGAATAAAGAGCGGAAATGCGCACAACCTGCAGATGCAGATACGACGGAAAACCGGCGAAATACGTACGGTCCTGTTCTCCGCCGATCCCATTACCGTCAATGATGAGCCCTGCATTCTCAGCGTCTCGGTCGATATAACCGCTCGGGAAGAGGATAAAGCCTTACGAGAATCGGAACAGAAATATCGGATGGCAGTTGAGAACTCGCTCCAGGGGCTGGCGATTCTCCAGGATGGGCGCTTCGTTTTCTGCAATCAGGCTTTTGCGAATATGATGGGATGCTCCGTCGCAGAACTTCTCTCCATATCCTCAGAAGAGATGCTCAAGCTGGTACACCTGGACGATCACGCCGCGATGCTGAACCGCCACCGTGACCGGTTGGCCGGCAAACCAGTTGCAGCCAGATATGAGTATCGAGGGATCCGGAAGGACGGAACCGAGGTTTGGCTGGAGGCATACGCAAGCCAGATTGAATACAATGGAAGAGCGGCCGTGCAGTCAGCTTTTGTGGATGTCACCGAACGCAAGAAAGCGGAGAAAGCACTCCGGGAGAGTGAAACAGCGCTCATGAATTCCGCGGAGTATTTGAATCAGATCATTAACTGCCTTGGAGATCCGGTTTTTGTGAAGGACGCCCAGCACACATTTCTGGTCGTCAACGATGCTTGCTGCGCCTTCACCGGGAAAAAACGGGAAGAACTGTTGGGCCACACAGTCGTTAGCGATTTGCCGTCGGAACTGGCGAAGGCGTTGGCAGATGAGGAGCGGAGCCTCCTCGAGTCGGGCCGAGAGTTAGTCAGTGAGGAAAGCATTCCGGATGGGCTCGGCAAACAGCACACGATGATGACGAAGACCACAATGCTTACGGATAAAAACGGCAACAAGCAGATCGTCGGCGTGATGCGCGACGTGACGGGATACAAGCTTCTACAAGCTCAGTTCCTGCAGTCGCAGAAAATGGAAGCGATCGGCGTATTGGCCGGCGGAATAGCCCATGATTTCAACAACCTGCTCACTGTGATCCGGGGATACACGGAACTTCTGCTGGACGATATCAGCTCCACGGATTCCAGGAGACGCGACCTGGAAGAAATTGCCAAAGCCGCTAAAAAGGCCAACTCGCTGACGAGCCAGCTTCTGGCATTCAGCCGGAAACAGATCCTTCGGCTGGAAATGCTCAATTTAAGCGACACTCTGATCGACGTGGATAAAATGATTCGACGTCTAATCGGAGAGGATATCGATCTCGCAATCATCGCGCACCCCGAGCTTGGCCTTGTGAATGCTGATCCGAGCCAGATTCAACAGATTATCATGAACCTGGTGATCAACGCGCGCGACGCCATGCCCATGGGCGGCAAGCTGACGATCGAAACGGCGAACGTGGATTTTGATGACCCGTATGTCAGCCATCATCCTGGAGCGTCGAAAGGCGCATATGTGATGCTTGCGATCAGCGACAACGGTCTGGGCATGGATTCGGAGACTCAGTCGCACATATTCGAACCTTTTTATACGACGAAGGAAAAGGGAAAGGGGACCGGACTCGGATTGTCAACCGTGTACGGAATCGTCAAGCAGAGCAATGGTTTTATCTGGGTTTACAGCGAACCGGGAAAAGGGACTGCTTTCAAAATCTATTTTCCCCGCCGCGAGGGCAAAAGCACAAAGGGCGTAATTGAAATCCGCCACGAGTCAAGGCTTCGGGGATCCGAAACCGTGCTCATCGCCGAGGATGAAGCGCCCGTCCGAGCTCTTGCAAGCCGGATTCTACGCGATCAAGGATACACAGTCCTGGAAGTTCCCAACGGCATGGAAGCATTGCGCATAGGCACGGAGTATTCGGGCCGCATCGATCTGATCCTGACCGATGCAGTCATGCCCGGCATTAGCGGCAGCACCCTCGTGTCGCGGCTGGAGGCATTACGGCCAGGAATCAAGGCCCTTTACGTTTCTGGATATACAGACAATTCAATCGTTCATCATGGTATCCTGGATTCGCATGTGAACTTCCTTCAGAAGCCCTTCACGGTTGAAGGATTGGTCCGGAAGGTCCGGGAGGTGCTTAATTCAGTCTGAATACGGGAGCCGGACAGTCTTGCCGGCTAGGATGCTCTAATCATGGATTCTCGGGAAATTTGTCAAAAGATCGAATCCTTTCTGATTTCGCACCCGAAGGCAGCGGTGCAAATCATCGCCGATAGGCTTGGACTGAGCCGAAGCGAGATCGAGCAGGCAGTCCGCGAAGCTGAAGGGTTGTCACTTGAAGAGTTCCGCCGAAGAAAAAGGCTGACGGAAGCATTCAAACTGCTTGGCGCCGATCGGTTCGTGCCGTACGGACCTTGGGAAAATACGCGATCGCGCACGCGGATAATCATACCGAGGACTTCCGTTCGGCACAGTGTTCACCGCTTCTGGAGAATACGACCGAGTTTTTCCGCTCCATGTCCTCTCGTGGATTTAAGCTCCGCGGGACTGGCTTTTCTCGCCGATGTTGCCCTGATGCCCGGAAAACAGGTGTCTCTTCTCTTGCAGTTTCAGGAAAAAGAAGAGGAACTCCGTTTGCTGGGCAAAGTTGTTTATGCCGTGGCGACGGGAATTGCCGGCTACAGCTGGCGAATCGGGATCCAGTTCCTGCAATTTGCCGAGCGCAGGGGATGCAATAGCCCGAAGGTGTTGGAAACGCTTGTCCAATTCGACTCGAAATAAATTTTGTCGACGACGTGCCGTGCCGGTTGCCCCTGCAGATAAACTAAAAGGGCTCCAATTTTGTTGGAGCCCTATCGTTCGTTGCAGGTTTTTAGGCGGGAACGATCTCAGGGGTGAGATCGTCAAATTGAGTGGGTATTGCTCGCGCTTCGTTTAAATTCTAATGTTCCGTGGGGACTATCCCCGCACGCGGCCCCCCCTACATATCCGTGTGCGGTATTCTGTCCCCACACTTTCAGGCGGCTGAAATGTTGCTTCTCACCCGCCAGTTACTATTGGAACATTTATTGGGATTGAAAACTATTCGTAACAGTACTCATAAAGGCCTAGGTATTTTTACTCAAGAAATCCCCTGCAGATATCCGCTCCAGCAGGTTCCTCAGCATATTGTCGATCCTTCCAGGTACCACCGGGACAGAGTGCGGGAATGTTGCGGCAGGTTGGCACCGAACCGGCCCAAACCGATCTGAGACAGTTCTGCCGGCTTACGGCGCCTTAGAACAAAAGGCGGGAGCGCCACGCCACAAAATCTTCAGAAGCGGACACCTGTTCTCACGGGTTTTGACAGAGGTATCTCCGGGAAGATCCATGTTCCAATCATCTCGGAGGAGCATAATTGCGGCGCACCAGAATCCGATAGGGATGCCCCGGTGTGAGAACTTCGATCTGACGCGCTCCCCGGAGTTCCGGAAGAGGCGTGTGGTAAGTGATGGTATAGCGGCTCGACAACAAATGCGCGGTTGTCCGGCAGAGCTCCATGACGTCGCCGTCTTTGCCGGAATCCTGCGGTTCGCCCGGGGCCAATATCAGCTGTTCGGCGCCGGGATCATCTTTGATGAGCATCAGCCGGTTCTTTGCCTTTAGGGAAAACCCAAGCGCGATCAGCATGCAACCTGATTCCTGGAAATGGTCGGCCGACGCCGGCCCCAGGTTTTCCACCCGGTCGCGGATAAGGAGCAGCGCCTTTCTCTGGTTCGATCCCTTTTTGGCGGCGGCCAGCCCGAGGTCTATCCCCAGCCCCGCCTGGGGAGGAGTTTGAAAGGTGCGCAGGGTCTGTTTCGGCCGCCGGCTGTAGGAGGCGACACCAACGTTATCAAGCGCCCTCAAAATATCAGCCCGGTCGCGGGTAAAGCCCTGTTCAAGATAGGCGTCCTTCTGATTGAAGGTATAGAGGCATATTTCATCCTTGGGCTTCAACAGGTGAATCAACAGGGAGATTGCGTTTCTTGCAATTCTCAGATTGGACTGAGGCATGAAACTGGTCTCCAGGGCTACAACCAGGCTAATGGAAACATCGGACAGCGAGGCAAAACTGCTGATCTCCACCGGAGTTCTGTTTTCTTTCACAACAAAATCGTTTTGGTTGAGACCTTCTACCGGCTTTCCCTGCAGGTCCAGGACTTCCACATCAATCGATACGAGATCGACCTGAACTTTGAATTGTGGCTTCTGCGCATCTGAAATCCGGATCAGAAAAACGAATGCAACAATGAACAAGGTTTTTGCTGTTGCTCGAACGATGCGCATAGACCCTCTTCAAATAACCTATTTACGCAAAAAAATCACGGGAAATGCGGAAAAATCTATGTAATCGGCGGCATTTGGTTCGTGCTATTGTATGGACTGCGATGAAAAACCGACGCAACTACTACCGGATATTGCAGGTCCAGCCCGATGCAGCCCCTGAGATCATCCATGCCAGCTATCGCGCGATGATGCGGGAACTGAAACTGCACCCCGACTTGGGCGGATCTGCCTCGGAAGCCTCTCTTCTGAATGAGGCATACGAAACTCTAGGCAATGCACAGCGGCGCGCGGCATATGACGAAAAGCTTTTTCTGCAGTTTACGAAGCGGACCCTTTCTCAAACCCAACACCCCATCAGTCCGGTCTTATGTCCCATCTGCAGGCGTCCGCTGTCTCAGAGCCAGAATACGAAGGGAATCTGCGCGAACTGCCGGACACCGCTGCAGTCGGAGCGCGTGCAAAAATCCGAAAAATCAGACAAAAGGAGCATCGAGCGCAGCAAAAGCTCGGAGCCAATCCTTTTTTATTCCAAATGGCCCGGAACTCCCGGCCAGGGAAAGACGATCGATTTTTCGCCCAAAGGAATGAGGTTCATCTGTAACGAAAAGCTCAAGCCGCAAACCATTCTGAAAATCAGCAGCAAACTATTCGAAGCTTCCGGAGTGGTTACAAATCTGAGCGAGGAAATATCTAACGGCCGGCTATACTATGTGGTAGGGATCTATTTCCAGGCAGTTCATTTCGCCGAATCCCGCGGCACTTTTTTATCAACCTCCGGATAAAGTTTTACACGTTGCGTTATAATTGACTGCGCAGGAGAATACAAATGGGGACGTTACCCTATTGCGCAGAGAAGATATGGAATACAAAGAGATGAGCCTGCGCAATAGGGTAACGTCCCCATTATTTATATCTTCAGGAAGATCTGCCTGCGGTAAAGAACCCAGCTGACCCCAAGCCACAGCGCCACGTAGGAAGCGCCATAGGCCGCCGACGTGATGTAATCCCCGTAAACTCCAAACAGTCCGGGAATCCAGCTTCGATACAGGCTGTTATAGACCAGTGTTTTCAGAAACATTTTCTGGCCCGGCCCGGTGTTCCAATGAATCCAAATGGTCGAGTAGGCCATGGCGCTGGCGCCAAAATAGGCAGCGATCGGATTGGTCCCAAACACGCTGAACGGTTTTGCCCACCTCCGTATTTGTTTGACGTCTAAAATCCAGTAGCAGGCTGCAAGCGAAAATAAAGCCAGCGATGTTGTGTGAAGAACGTAGGACGATGTCCACAGCTGCTTGTTGAACGGAAAGCTGTACTTCCACAACGCCGCCGCTATAAACAGCACGGTGCCTGCCGAGCAGAGGCCGGCGGCTTTTTCGTTCCCCTCGCGCCTGCTGTCCCGCAGCCAGTGTCCGGCCAGAATACCAGTCAGCACGGACCCGATTGCAGGGAGAGTTGTCAAAATGCCCTCAGGATCGAAGTAGCCCAGGCAGCGTTTGTCGATGTACTCCGCTAAATTGGAACCGGGAAGCAGTGTGCCCGCGAAGCCGCCTGGAAATGGGACAAGCTTCATGATCAGATAATAGCCCGCCAGGATTGCGGCGGCGCTGATCGCCTGCCCGCGAACCCCGGTCCAAAGCATAATTATAGAGGCGAAAAGATAACAGAGGCCGATGCGCTGCAATACTCCGAACATATGATAGGGTTCTCCAAAGCCTTTGTATGACAGGAAACTGAGGATCAGCCCCAATCCACACAGAATCGCGCTGCGCCGGACTGTCGAGTACAGGAGAATGCGGGGATCCCCCCCACTGTCACGCTTGCGGGCGATGCTGAAACTCATCGCCACTCCCATGATGAAAAGGAAGAAAGGGAAAATCAGATCAGTGGCCGTGCAGCCATGCCACTCCGAATGCTGAAGAGGAGCGCAGACATGTCCCCAGTCGCCGGCATTATTGACCAGGAGCATTGCTGCAATCGTCATTCCGCGGAAGACGTCCAGGGAGAGGAGTCGTGTTTCCTGATTCTGCATTCCGCTATAGTACAGCAAGCATGCAAAAACGCCACGGATTCCGGGGATTTTTACGGATGTGAGAAATTATTGGGTCTCGCGTTATATAGTGACAGAGCATCCTTAGTCCGCTACACCAAGTGATAAAGCCCTGAAAGGGCGGGGTAGTCAAGCCCAGGGCGTGAGCCCATAAGCGCTAAGATAAGTAGAAGTCCTGCCGATCGATGCCAGAAAATATCGAATATCGAACAAGGAATGTCGAATTTCGAAGGAATTTTCCTCACTTCTGCGGTTCGATATTTCTTGTTCGACATTCGATTTTCACATCCGAGCCAGGGAATCCGTTTATCTTAGCGCTTATGGGCGTGAGCCCTGGGGTTATGATCACCCCGGAAATCAGCCCTGAAAGGCATGCGCGTCAAGCTAAGCCGTATTCCCAAAGCGCTGAAAGCGCGGTGCAGCAAAGCCCAGGGTGGAGGAGCACGCACAGCGGGCTCCGGAACCCTGGGTTTCAGGATGGAATTAAGGTTCAGCCCTGAAAGGGCGACACAGGGGCGATGCAGCCTGCGCCGCCCTTTCAGGGCTTTTGCTTGTACCGCTCTGCTTCCCAGGGCTTGCGCCCCGGGCTCTGCTGCTGGACCCTTTCAGGGTCACTATTACAATCCTATTCAAGCGCCATTCGGTTCATATCGCCGTTCAGTCACTATATTATGCGGGACTGAATTGATGTCATCTAAGCCTTCGCCTTCGTAGTCATTCCTGGAATTCAAGTCAGGGAAGTATGCTGGGGACGCGAGGATTAGATCCGCAGCGATCAGACCTGGAATATGAAGTTAAAAGGGCGAAATCCGCACAACAAAAAAAGTTCTCCTATTTGAAAAAATCCGGCTCTGCAAAAAACAGCTCTTTTTAAAAGAGCCCATTGCAATTGATCGTTATAACTAATGCATCTTGATCCGTCATTACATTCCTGGGCGTTTGAGGTTTCGCAGAGAGCCGTGGGAAGCAACCCGTGGAATGGGCGGGTTGTGGAACATGGGGCGGTCAGGAGTTTTGGGGTTTCCAAGTTTGAAGAAATTACGGGTTGGAAATTTCAGCCGGGAGAAAAAGACTCTTGGGATTGAGGCAAGGATTCATACTCTAATGGCAACGGGCCTATTTATCCTCGATTCCGAAATTGAGTATGGATGCAAGGTGCCGCACCTTCGGCGCTCATTTTTATGCTTACGATATTCCCCGGCCTTACGGCCGGGGCTACTCTCTGCCGGCGCTTCGCGCCTGGTGATGTAATTTGCAGCGTATAGGGCGAGATCAGGACTCATGGTTCATCTGATGTGGAGCCTCG
>JBEKKY010000183.1:0-7118 GCA_050010475.1 Acidobacteriota bacterium
GCCATGTTCGAGCGATGGCAAACACCGCAGGACGCCTGAATATATTTGACCGGCACCAGGGGTTTTTCCCATGACAAAGTTGCCTGGTGCGCCTCCTTAACTTCCGTGGCAAGGCCCTGGCCCTGGTGGCAGACCACGCATCCCCATTCCGTGGCCCGATGGGGGATGATCGAATGAGCGCGGAAGGGCTGCGGGGGGGACGTATCCATAAGGCTGGGTTGATCGATGCCCTGATGGCAGGTGGTACAGCGGTCGGTAACGTTGAGCTGCGGCAACCAGATCTGATCTAATCCGGGATGGAAATCCGCCAGCAATCGTCTGGTTTCGGGGCGGCTCTCGGCAAACCGGACATAGGCTCTTTTGTAATCCTTCCATGCGCGCAGCTGTTCTCGTATCGGGGAAATGGCCAAAACGCCCAGGAAAACCACGCTGCAGACGGCAAAGAAAATCCGCAGTCTATTGGATATTCTTCCTTGTTCCTCAACTGACATACTATCTCCAGGGCAACACCCAGGACCAGCCAGGGCCGCGGAAAAAAGTTCCTATCACCGTGAGAATAATTGCCACGACGATAAACCACGTCATGAGCCACCAGGAAAGGGCGCGTGACCTGAGAAAACCCGCCACGCCTCCTCGTGCGAGGGGGAAAAAATATCCCGCAATCGCCAGCCCCGCAATAAGCACGGTAGGGATAAACACAGTCCAAGCTTCGAAAAACGCAAAGAAAATTAGAAGGACAAAAACAACCGATAGAAAAATCGGTAATCGATGCTTCCCCCCTGCGGTCCAAAGAGACTCGTCTTGGACATTCACGTTGAAGTAGGGGACGACAATGAGCGCAACAACTACGAGGAACGGGATCAAAACACCTGCGAGAATGGGCGGAAAATAGTGCAGCAGTTCCTGCAAACCCAGAAAATACCACGGCGCCTTTGCCGGGTTTGGTGTGATGAGGGGATTGGCCAACTGCTCTAGGGGAGCATCCCAAAAAAGAGAAATCAGGACGATGACAATCCCCAAAAGCTGAAATGCAATGGTTTCCCGCAGGACCACATGCGGATAAGACATTACCTGTTCGCGGACAGTCCCTGTGACTTTGGCGGATGTTTTCTTTGTTATGAATACAACCCGCACCGGATCTTTGGAAAAATCCGAACCGAAGCCGGCATCATACCCTTTATTTTCGCTCATAATCTTCCCGAACGGTCAGGCCTCCGTCTTTCTGGATGCGCCAGAAATGGACTGCGATCAGTAGGATGGTCGCTAGAGGCAGGATCACGCAGTGAAGCACAAAGAACCGCAGCAGCGCGTTTTCGCCTATGAGGTTTCCGCCCAACAAAAGAAACCGGGTGGGCTGCCCCACAAACGGGACATAGGAAATTATATTCGTTCCGACGGTAATAGCCCAGAATGCCAGCTGGTCCCATGGAAGAAGGTATCCGGTGTAGCTGAGAAATAAGGTCAAAAGGAGCAGGGCAACGCCGATCACCCAGTTGAATTCGTGAGGCGGCTTGTATCCGCCCCTGTAAAAAACATGGAACATGTGCCAGAAGACGGTGACCACCATCAGGTGCGCCGCCAGGCGGTGCAGGTTGCGAAGGAACACTCCGTTTGCCACAACAAACCGAAGGTCCTTCATGTCGTTGTAGGCCTGTGGAACGGCGGGATGGTAGTAGAACATCAGTAGGATTCCGGTCGCGGTCAGGACAATGAACAGGAACAGCGAAAAGGATCCCATGTAATAGGTGGCGCGCACGCGGAGCGATTTGTCCCGCACCTTCACCGGAAGAACGTGCAGGAAAAGACTGTCGAAAATAGCGCGGCTGCGCGTGCGGTTGGTGCGTGCGGGTCCACGCCGGAAAATCGATCTCCAAATTCGACTGTTCCGCAATCTCTGGATTGCAGACTGAAACTGGGTGGGCATAAAGTCCCTCAAACCTTTAGTATGTGTTCTGTTGGAACAACCTCGAGCTTGTCGACCATGAGATTGCCGTCGGGCATGAGTTGAATGGCAAAATGCTGAAGCGGTCGCGGAGCAGGCCCGTGCTCCACCACCCCATTCTTTGCGAATCGGCTGCCGTGGCAAGGACAGGCGATCAGATCAAGATTCGGATTCCATTGAGTGATGCAGCCGAGATGCGTGCAGATTGCGGAAAACGCGCTGAAGCCGGCAGGAGCCCGGACGATATACACCTGCTGTTCCGGAAAATAGGTGACCGAATTAACCGCATAGTTTTCCGGAACTCCGATTCTGAAACTGGTCGGCGGTTCAAACAACACGTTGGGGGAAAGGTATTCAAGGGTTACGACTGCGGCGCCCGCCGCTGCGGCCAGCAGCGCGGCCGTCGCAATTCCGTTCAAGAAATCTCGTCTATCCATGACGCCCGCCGCACCGGGCCGCACTGTTTGTGCCGGATTCTGTATGTCCATGGTGTCAGACCTCCGTGCGAATCCGCACTTCTTCAGGATCTTCAGCTTCTTCAAAAACCTCGTAACCTTCCATTGTAATCGTGTGGACGGGGCAGCGTTCGGCGCACAGGCCGCAACGAATGCAGATGGTTTCGTCCTTAACCATAATCGATCCTTCGGGACACGGCAAGTTTGCCGGATCGATGTGCTGTAGCTGAAGCTCATGAAACGGAGCTTCGTCTGTCAGCAGGCGCTTGACATCTTCGGAAACGGCAAGGTCTTTGAGCGGCACGAGACTCAGGCAGTTTTCCGGACACACGTCGACGCATCCGCCGCAGAGGATGCACTCGGTGCCGTCGGTCTCACTGCCTTCAAAAATCGTATTAATCCAGCAGCGAAGGCAGCGCACAGCCTCGCGCCTGGCCTGTTCCTCCGTGTACCCTTCTTCCACCTCCGTAATTCCGGTGCGGCGGTCAAGCGGAACCACGGGAACCTCCAGCCGCGAATACTCATCATAATTCTCGGGCATCGTATGGCGATCGATTACGGTGATCTGCACTCGGATCGGCTTCCGCTTCCACGCGGGTCCCTGCAAGTAGCGGTCAATTTGATCGGCCGCTTTCTTCCCGTCGGCCGTTGCGCTGATAATCAGGCGGGGGCCGAAGGCGATATCGCCGGCCGCGAAAATACCGGGCGCAGTGCTCATCAACGTTTCGGGATCGATCTTGATGGTTCCCTGGCGCGTGACTTCAATTCCGTCCTCAGGAGCGAGAAAGGACAGGTCCGAAGCCTGGCCGACCGCAAGAATTACCGTGTCACAAGAAATGACGTTCTCCGTCCCGGGCTCAAACACAGGATTGAAGCGGTGCTGATCGTCAAGTACGGATACGCAGTGAATCGTCTCAAGTCCCGTCACCTTCCCGTTGCGCCCGATGAATCTCCTTGGGCCAACCGACGGATGGATTTTGATCCCTTCCCGCAAGGCTTCTTCAACCTCATCCTCAAAAGCCGGCATTTCACTTCGCGACTCTAGGCAAACTAGGTCCACCTCGCGGGCGCCGAGACGCAGCGCAGTCCGGGTTACGTCCATCAGCTCGTTCATGGCGACATGAAGTTCGCTATCGGTAAGCCGGTCGGGCATAGCGGCTCCGGGCATTTGAGATTCCTGGTCCTGCCTGTGACGCACGGCCGACCGTGCCACATCAATCGCGACATTCCCTCCGCCAATTACCACCACCCTTTTGCCGATGGCAAACCGGTATCCCAGGTTGACGTTCAAAAGAAAATCGATTCCCTTGATAATGCCGTCCAACTCGTTGCCCGGGATAGAGAGTTCTCGGCTGCGATGCAGCCCGAACGCGAGGAGGATTGCTTTGAATCCCTGAGCGCGCAGGTCGGCTAGAGAAAAATCGGCGCCAAGCCGCGTGTTGAGTTTCAGTTCCGGTCCCATGTCGAGAATTTCCCGGACCTGGGCTTGGACAACATCGCGCGGCAGGCGATATTCCGGAATCCCCAAATGAAGCATGCCGCCGGGGACAGAGGCTGCTTCGAAGATTGTGACCGGGTATCCGAGCAACGCTAAATCGTGAGCCGCTGAAAGGCCCGCGGGACCCGCTCCGATCACCGCCACCTTCTCCGATCGCGTAATTCCCGGCCCGGCTGGGTACATCTCTATAGGATTCCGCGACTCGGGTCCATAGCGCTCCGTGACAAAGCGCTTCAGGGCGCGGATGGAGATTGGAGAATCAAAATCCTTTCTCCTGCAGGCTGTCTCGCACGGATGTCCGCACACCCGTCCGCAAATCGAAGCCATCGGATTCGGGCTTCGTGCATAGCGGTAGGCCTCTTCATATCTCCCATCTGCAATCGCTGCCACGTACCGGCCGGCATCCGTGTGAACCGGACATGCCCGCATGCACGGGAAATTAGATTCCAGCCAGTCGAGATCCACATACTTGGTTTTTATTAAAGCCACTAAAATACCTCAATGTTCGCCCGGGAGCGCCGGCGGGACGCCGGCTCTTTTGTAATGCTTTGAAATTTGCACAGCTTTATTTAAAGAGCCGGCGAGACGCCGGCGCTCCCGGCCACAACCTCCAGGAATTCTTTACCGGTGCACCGTCAAATTTGCAGTTGTCTGCGCTCCTGAAACCTCAACCGGCTGTTCCGTGGGTTTCCCTTGTTCGCTCCATGTTTTCAATGTGTACTTTCCCGGCGGCACATCCTTGATTGTGTATTCCCCGTGAGCATCGGTGACGGCAAAATAAGGTGTCGGCGCGACAAAAATATAGGCCGACATTTCCGGATGGACATTGCAGAGCAGCGGTACAGCCCCAATATCTTCAAACGTGAACGACTTCTTCACACCTTGCGGCCATGTGCCCAGGTTGTGAGCCTTTTTCCTGTCTCCGCCGACCGACGGCCAATAAACATTGTGCCCCACCGAATCGCTGTTCAAGAAATCAACGGTCGTTCCCTTCAAGACGGGCAGTATGTGAGGCATAAACATTAACTTCTTCTGGTCCATGACAGCAGATTCCTTGGGAGGAGCAAAGGTTTTGCCGGCAATGGTGTCGACATACACAATAATTCCCTCCGGCGATCGGATTCCTTGGGCCGCAACCGTCCCTTTGATTTCGCCGGCCATTGCGCCCACGACAAAGAACATCAGCGTCACTGCGATTACAAAAAACGCGAATTTGGAAAGTTTCATTTAGATTTTCTCCTTTAGTCGAGCCAGAGGTGCGGCTCAAAAAACAAAATCGATCCCGGCGAGAAAACTGTTGGGCCGGAAGAAAAGATTATCCGTGCCCACTACCGGCTTTTCCCAGCTGCGCTGATACTCGAAAAGCGCTTTAACATTGCCGCGGACTAAGACCTGCAGCCCGGGCGAAAAACGATTGTGGGTGTTGAAACGTGATATTTCTCCGTTCAGAAAATCAGTCGGGGAGTTCACCGCATCGTAGCGCATGATTCCTATCAGCCACGGATAGACCCAATACTCCGCTTCGGCGAAACCTCCGGTGAAGGTTACCGGCGAGCCATGAAGCAGAAACCCGGTATTGGGGTCGGGAATCAAGTTTTGATCGCGCCCATACATCAGCAATCCATAGAGCTCGAATTTGTCGCCGCATTTGAAACGCAGATCTCCACCAACCCGGTAGAACGGTTCGCGAATCGTGCCGAAGCCTGGAAACTGCGTCTGGTCCGTATTGAGAGCGTTTCGGCCATAATAATAAAACCCGCCTAGTCTGATCGAGGTGTGATCGTGCAGGCCCGTGGCTCCCGCAGCCTGCACATCTTTCCGAACGGCGGGGTTGCGGTCCAGATTGAACTGCTGTGAGACTCTTACGTATACGTCTTTAAAGTTTCTTGTTGCCGGAGCGTCATTGGAGCCGTTGACCGCCGCCACCGACCAGGTGAAATTCCAATGATCCGCATAACCGCCGAGTTCAAAGCCTCGCTGCGGCGCTCCAAGCATCAATGGGTTGTTCGTCGTTCCCAGCCTGCCGGCGACTGCCGACTGATCGTACACATCGTAATCCGTCGGATTGATCGTGCGGGCTTGCGAGAACGGCAGGTCCAGCTCAAACTGGCCGACGCGAAGGTTCAATGCCTGTTTGGGTAAGCCGAGATAACGTCCAAGATCGTTGACTCTCAAATAGCCGTCGCCGAGTCCGCCGTTGGCGCCCGAGCCGCTGACGGAAATATCGTCGTCGATCCAGAACGAGAGGCTTTCACCGAATGTGCCGGCCCCGATTATGGTAAAGGTGTTCGGGGTGAACAAATCGGTGCGCGGCTGAAACCCCATGCTCAGTGGTTGCTTGCTGTTGTAAGTCAGAAATCCGCTGTAGCGAAAAGAAATCGGAATGGTGCTGGGCAACTCGCCGGGGTAAACCACCTTGGGAAAAACCTGCTTTTGCGCGGGCGCTCCCAAAAGCACCGGTGGCTGTTTAACGTAAGTTTCTTCGTCCTTCGGAAACTTAAATCCGTTTTTCTTGAAGACAATTCCGAAATCATTCAGCTCGGGGAAATTGTTGTGACAGGTCGAGCAGGAAGTTTCATATTTGCGCGCAAAATAGGGAATAGCGTGCGCTGTAGGCATCAGCGGCACACAGACGAACAGAAAAACTCCCGCCAACAAAACCATGGCTTTGCAAATCAGCTGGGATTTTTTTTGGGACGAACTCATCGGGACCCCTCTCTTTCGATTCGATAGGCACGAGAAACGAATAGGACGCTGAAAAAGTGGTCTAAATCGCAAAACGTCCAGCTCGCCATAATTCTCCGTTCTCGCGGAACTTCAGTAATCGACAGTAATCGACCGCAAGGCTTCTTTGTCAGGGGGGACAATAAAGCTGCTTAATGTAAAAAATCTAACAAAGACTTAATCCCTTGGCAATGCACAAAATTAACAAGCAGAAATTGGGCAAATGCAGATCAGCATTTCAGTGGTAACATTTCACTACAGGAGGTTCGTATGGCTCTTCGAACTGTTAAGCGTCTGGCTACATCCAAACCGACCATTGAGGGCGCGGGCGTGCGCCTGCACCGGGCATTCGGGTTCGGCAATACATCGGAGCTGGATCCCTTCCTTCTGCTGGATGATTTCCGCGGCGACGTCCCGGATGACTACCTCGCGGGCTTTCCCTGGCATCCTCACCGTGGGATCGAGACAATTACCTATGTCCTCGCCGGAACAGTAGAGC
>JBEKKY010000184.1:0-7087 GCA_050010475.1 Acidobacteriota bacterium
CCCATGAATCCAACCGGAACAAAAACGGCCAGCAGCGACAGCGTTGTCGCCATCACGGCCAAACCGATTTCTTTGGTTCCCGCCATGGCCGCTTCCATTGGCAGCATGTCCCGCTCTTCAATAAATCGGTAAATGTTTTCGAGAACGATAATCGCGTCATCGATGACAATTCCAACCATCAATGTGAGAGCCAGCATCGTGATCTGGTTCAGCGTGAAGCCGATCGCTCCCATGAGCCCGAATGTGGAGACGATGGACGTTGGAATCGCGATGGCCGCGATCAGAGTCGTGCGAATGTGCGCCAGGAAGAAAAAAATCACGATCGAAGCCAGAATGCTTCCTTCGATCAGGTGTGATTCGAGTGCGGAAACGGCCTTCTTGATGAACACCGATTGGTCCGACATTATCTGCGTGTGCACATCTTTCGGAAGGGTCGCCGAAATTTCGGCAAGCTTCGTTTTGACCGCTTCCGCCACCGCGACGGTGTTCTGCCCGGACTGTTTGGAAACCACCAGCGTCACGGCGGATTTGCCGCTCAGGCGCGAGAGGCTCCGCAGCTCCTGTTCCGCGTCCGTAGCCTTGCCCAGATCTCGGATTCGCACTACGTAAGGGCCTCGGGTGGCGACCGCAATGTCGTTGAACTGCTCCGGCTCAGTCAGCCTGCCCAGCGTCCGCACCGTCAGTTCGCGCATTCCTGCATCGACGCGGCCGCCCGGCAATTCAAAATTCTGCGCCTTTAACGCAAGGGCAACATCGCTGATGGTCAGGTTATAGGCGCGGAGCCTGTCGGGATCGACGGTGATGTGCACCTCCCGATCCGCGCCGCCATTCATCTGCACCTGTCCGACTCCGCTGATGTTCTCGATCTGTTCTTTGATTTTTTTCTTGGCGATCTGCGTGACTTCCCGCAGCGGACGCGGTGCAGAGACGGCGATCTGAAAAACCGGTTCCGCATCGGGATCCATCTTCTGGATCACCGGCATCTTCGCCGTTTCCGGCAGATCGCCGACAATCATGCTGACGCGGTCGCGAACCTCCTGCGCGCCCACATCTCCGTTCTTGTCCAGTGAAAACTGGACCACGACCTGCGACAGGCCCTCAATGGATGTGGATCGCAGATCGTCAATGCCGCTGATGGTATTCACGGCGTCTTCGATCTTCTTGGTGATTTCCGTCTCGATCTGCTCCGCGGCCGCGCCCGGATTGCTGACCGTGATCATTACCGTAGGCATGTCAATCTTGGGAAGGAGATCGACTCCCAACCCAAAGAAACTGAAAATGCCTATAACCATGAGGGACAGGACCAGCATGGTGGCAAACACCGGCCGGCGAATGCAAATCTCAGCAAGCTTGTGCATCTCTAACCTTCTAACTCGTTAACGCGTGAACGCGTGAACCCATAAACGCGTAAACGGGACCCTACTTTGATTTTTCTATTGTTTTTACTGTTGCGCCGTCGTACAGCTGCTGCAACCTGCTGGTGGCAATCACCTCGGAATCGGAAACGCCGGAGAGAATACGAACCATCCCGTTTCCCGCATCTCCAACCTGAACTACCCGGACATGCGCATTGCCGCCCTGAACGACGAACACTTCGGACGAATCGATCGTGGGATCGACGAGCACGGCCTCGCGGGGCGCCATAATGGCCTTTTCCGTGCCGGGAAGAATCACGCGAGCGGTCGCGAACATCCCCGGCCGCAACTCCAATTTCGGATTGTCGAATCTGGCTTCCGCCATCAGCGAACGTGAGTTCGGATCCAGGGCGGGATTTAACGCGGTGATTTTGCCTTCGAACTCGCGGGCCGCATCGTTTTGAATCTTGGCGACGACCCGCATCCCGACGCCTACCCGGCTTGCATCGGCTCCGGGAATCTGCAGTTGCAGCTTGATCGGATTCGCGCGCACAATTGTGACGATTCTGGACGATTGCGAAACATATTCACCAATCCCAATCTGGCGCTCCGTCACATATCCCGAGATGGGGGCGCGAATAACCGTGTCGTCCAGAGCCTTTTGCGCCTGGGCCAACTGCGAGCGCGCAGAAGCCAGCATTGCCCGCGCAGAGGACATGGAATGGTAGTTCTGGCGCGCATTGTTGAGGGCGGCTTCATATTGTTTCACGGAAGTGTCCGCCTTTGCCTTTGCAGTTTCAGCCAGCGTCATCTGCTTTTCGTAACTGCTTCTGGATATGTCTCCCGTTTTCAGGAGGTTTTCATAGCGCTGCGCATCGGCGCTGGCCATACGGCTGTCTGCCAGGGCCGATTCGTAGGACGCACGCGCAGACAGGACTTCAGGAACCTCTTCCGCTTTGAACTGGCTGCCGTCAAATCCAATTCTGGCCTCCGACTGCCGGAGAGCGGCCTCCGCCTGCTCTGCAGACGCTTTCGCCTGTTGCAGCCGGAGTAGAGCGTCGCTGTCATCCAGGCGGGCAATGACCTGCCCTTTTTCCACGCGCGCCCCCACGTCAACCGGAGTCTCGGTGACGCGGCCAGATGTCAGGGGAGCAACGTTGGAGGATTCTTCGGCGACGAAGCTACCGGTTGCCTCGGTGTACAAAGGCACCTGGCGTGTTTCTGCAGCGGCCGTTAAAACGGCGATCGGATTGACATCCGTGCCCGGACTCGATGCCTTCTTGTCCGCAGACTCCATGCGACTGAACGCGCAGGCGCCCAGCATCAGGGCAGAAATTCCCAGGAACGCTGCCAGTGAGATCTTGAGGAGGTTTTGCTCATTTCGCATTTTTTCTTCCCTTCTTACGCGAAACATCGCGAGGAACCCGCAAACCGTCCAGGATGATCCTGGCAAAACTCAGTGCCATCTGATCCTCCGGCAGCTTGAGTTCATCGACGCCAAACAGCGTTTTGGCGAGCCCGTAGTAGCTGGGCATGCTGACAATTGCATGCACCGCCAGGCCCGGATCGCACTTTTGAAAGGCGCCTTGCTTTTGCCGCCTGGCAATGTATTTGCACAAAAAGCGGTGGAGGGGGAGGATGCGCCGCGCCATCATTTTTGGCAGATGGTGGCCGTTCAGAGCCGCCTGAAACATCAACCGCTGAAACTGCGGATCGCGCCGGTTGGCCTCCAGAATCTGTTTCATCAGAGAAAGGACCAGGCCTTCGTCATCTTCGCGCTCGACGCATTTCCGCAATTGATCATTCCACTCGTCGATTCCTGCTTCCTTGGCTTTGTAATCGAGAATGCCGGAATAGAGTTCTTCTTTGGTCGCAAAATGCTGAAAGATGATCCCTTCGCTGACTCCAGCCGCCGCCGCTATGGATTTCGTCGTTGTGCTTTCAAAGCCGTGATCGGCGAAAAGTCCCGTCGAGATCCGAAGCAGCTGATTGCGGCGTTCTTCAGCCGAGAACCGTTTTCTTGCGGGATGATGCTTCTGCGAACGAACTGGTTTGGCTCTCACATGGTCTCCTCGTATTAAATAAGTAAGTACTCACTTATTTTGTTTTTTGAGGAGATCAATTGTCAAGCCTATTTCTTCAGATGGGGACGCCTCCCCATTTCGCAGGACCAGCAGCGATGAAACCGAAAGCGAAACAGGCGAAATAGGGAGGCGTCCCCTTTTTAAGGCGGCCCGCAACAACCGAAGCTATTGTGCCCGGCGAAGTCCGATCGCAATGAGGTGTTCGTCGGTCCGCAGGAAAATCTGCCCGTGAGAGATCGCGAGAGATGCCAACGTGCGTTCGGGAATGGTATTGTGAGCCAGTACTTTCTTTTCTTTCCCTGCTTCCAGCACAAAAGTCTCGCCGGCTTCATTCACCATGTAAATGTGGCCTTCTGCGGCAACCGGTGATGCGGTAAATACCCCACCGAAACGGTCCTTCCAGATTGTTTCTCCGTTTTCGGGATCGATGCAACTGACGATCCCGTTTTCGGTGGCCATGTAAAGCAGCCCGCGGTAGTAAATCAAAGAAGATACGTAAGGGGCGCCGGTCTTTACTTCCCATTTGACATGGGTTGCGGAAACATCACCCGTGCCTCCTGTTTTCACAGCCATGTAGGGACTGCCGAAATTTCCCCGCGAAGCGTAGACAACCCCTTCGTGGTAGACGGGCGAGGGGACAGGCACGCGATTCGGTTCTCCCGCATACCAGATCACCTTGCCGCTAGCGGGATCCACGGCTTCAAGATGCGGCGTTGTGTTGATGATCAGCTCGTCCCCGTTTGCACCGGAAATCAGAAAAGGGGTCGTGTAGGACCGGCTGTCTTTGCCCCGGTCTGCCTTCCATCGTTCCTTGCCCGTGGTTTTATCGAGGGCGAGCAGGTAGGCGCCCGCCGGATGTTCGCACAAGAGGAGAAGGGTGTCCTTGTACAATACCGGGGAGCTGCCGTGGCCCCAGAGAATCTGAAAAGGAGCATATTCCTTTCCGATATGCCTGCGCCACGCCAGCTTGCCTTCCATGGTCAACGCGACCAGTTGACCGGTCCCGAACCAGGCATAGACTCGCTTCCCATCGGTTACACAGCTGGGGCTTGCCAGATTGTGCTTGATATGCGTCGGAGGCAGATCCCCTTCCGATTCCAGACCGTAGCTCCACAGCAATCGTCCGTTGGTTCGTGCAAAAGCCTGAACTACAAATTGAACCTTGCCAGTCTGGGCCGTTCCATTTTTCCTTGCCGTACTGGCGCCGGCAAAATCCTGACTCTTGGCGTCCCGCGGTCCTTCGCCGATTTGAGAGGTTACGAAAACAAAATCCTTCCAGACGATCGGCGTTGATGTTCCCAGTCCAGGCAGGGGGCGCTTCCAGAGGATGTTGAGTTCCGGGCCCCATTCCAGCGGGAGGCCCTTTTCCTCAGAAACTCCGTCGGCGGATGGGCCTCGCCATTGCGGCCAGTCGGCGCTGAATAAGCCGCAAGGCAGCGCGAACAACAGGACTGCCCAAAAAAGATCTCGCATTCTTCCGCACATCTTTCCCTCCTCGGTTCCTATAGCAAACATTGGAGTGCGGCAACGTGCTGCCGCCTTGAAGGCGCAAGCAAATTTGCGCGCTCCAAAGTTTTTGCGAAGGGATTAGTGTACAATTTTCCCCGGCAAATAAACTATGAATAAGCAAAAAGGGTCCCTTTTGATTTTAGCTGCTCTCTTCGTCGGGATCCCGATTGGCGGTTATCTATTTCCCAAATCATGGCCGCGGTCTCTTTCAGCGCTCGATCAGTGCCGAAACTGTTTGACTCAACAAGATTTTCTGGGCCTGCTTGCATCTGCCGGAATTCAAAACTTCCCAGGCCCGATGCCTTTGAAGGTCTGCGAAACAGAACTGCGGATCTTTGCGGATTCGCACATGCAACTGGATTGGCCCGTCAGAATCAGCGGACGTCTGCGGTTAAGCCCAGAGCTTCCGCCGTGGCGCCATATGTGTATCGGACATAATCGAAGTCTGCAGATCCGCCATTGGGGCCAAAGCTGAAAAGCGCAATGCGCGCCCCTTTCCAGAAGCGAAAAGCCAAACGGAACGATATTCCCGACTCGACATAGCTTTTGCCGTCCAGGCTATAGAACAGCCTGCCCGTATTGCCGCTGTTGATTCCTCGAAGCCAGACATTGCCGCTCTTCAAAATCGGACCCTCCCCCTGACTCCATAGGATCTTGCGAATGCCGTTCTCCTGTCCGACGCCAACCCACCCAAAGTCGCTGCCGCACATGAAGGCAAACCCGGCACTCTGACCGTCCTTCATGCGGCCGGCATCCATCTTCACGTCAATCAGACCTGCACTGTCCCAGAGTTTCTGAGTTAGAGTGTTGCGCGCACTACTCAAGCCATCCGCAGGCTGCGCAGTCAGGCGAAGCCAGCCGGGCCGCCGGGTCAAAGACCATGCAGTTGGGACAGGATTGTGATTCCATTGCCAGATAGGCGATAGGACCTTGCCTTTGAATTCATCACTGGTTTGCGGATGAAGTATTGGATAAGTCCTGCCGACATCCGGTTTCTTCCATGCTTCAACCGGCTGGCCATTGTCGCCGAAAACCGGCCAATCGTCCTCAGTCCAATGGACGGGATTCAGATAGCAGATGCGTCCGAGATATCCCGTGGATTTGAAGGAAATAAACCACGTCTCGTCATTCTTTAGCTCAACCAGGCCACCTTGATGCGGGCTGCCCTTTGGAAACACTTGCCTGCGTTCATAAGGACCGTAGATGTTTTTCGCTCGCAGCACCGTTTGCCAGCCGCCATCCACGCCCCCTTCGGGCAATGAAATATAGTAGTATCCCCTTCGCTTGTAGAGTTTGGGCCCCTCCGCTACAGTGCCGCGATAAATCTCCTTGCCATCATCCAGAAGCTGCGTTCCGTCCATGCTCATCCGGTGAAGGATAAGCGGCCCTGCGCCCACGTTGCTGTGAACCAGATAGGCCTGCCCGTCATCATCCCAGAAAGGGCAGGGATCCTCCCACTTCGGGACTGCCTTTACGGTCACCGTTTCCGACCAGGGCCCTGCGGGATTCTTTGCGTACCACATAAACAGCCCTTCTGAAGGAGTGCATACGAAAACATAGAATTCACCGTCATGATAGCGGAAAGCCGGCGCCCACGTCCCCTGGCTGTATCCCTTCATTTCATCGTATCGCTGCGCCATGGTCAAACGGTTGAACACCTGACCGATGATTTCCCAATTGACCAGATCCCTGGAATGGAGGACCTGAATGCCGACAAAATGGAAATCGGAAGCGACGAGATAGAAATCATCACCGTAGCGCAGAATGTCTGGATCGGAGTAATCGGATTTGAGAATCGGATTTTTGAAGGTCCCATTGCCCTGGTCGCCCCAGGTGAGAATTCCTTTTTGAGGGTCTTTCATAAAAGCGAGCGGAGTCACAAGCAGGAAAATCGATATCAGAACGGTATGTCGTTTCATCGGAACAAGACTCCAATGGAAATCTCGAAGACTCAAAGCCCCAAAGTCTCCAAGGGAATTCTCGGGCATTATAGTCTAAACTATTGGCCAAACCGGGAGAGCAATAGATGCGATACAGGAAATCACTGTCTGCAGGCTTAGTCTTCTTTATTACTCTACTGTCAATCTCAATGAGCCAGCCTGTGCAGCAGAAAATAATCCTGCGTTCCAGGCATGTATC
>JBEKKY010000185.1:0-7076 GCA_050010475.1 Acidobacteriota bacterium
GCCCGCTGGCTGCGTTGTTCGCTCCTTACATACTACCCGGTATGCTCGTCGCTCACGCCTTGCCAGCGGGCCTGGGGGCCTGCAGCAAAGTGCGCCACTTATTTCGTCACAGGCCCTTAATTCCCTTTGCATATTTCCGCCCGGTTTCTGCCAAGCGATTTTGCCCGATACAACGCTTTATCCGCGCATTCGAGCAGTTCATCCAGTTTTGCCGTGTTCGTGCTGCAGGAGGCGATGCCAAAGCTGGCAGAAACTGTTCCAGGTAAACCCAGCTCGTCTTTAGCCAGCACTCCAAGGGTTTTGCGAATTCTCTCCGCAACCAGAAAGGCCGCTTTCAGCCCGGTTTCGGGAAGTATGATGAGGAATTCATCCCCTCCAAAACGCCCCGCTTTATCTCTTCGTCTCAAGTTTGTCCGGAAGAGGCCGGCGACACATTGCAGGATGCGGTCGCCGACAAGATGCCCATAGAGATCGTTCAGACTTTTAAATTCGTCAATATCAACCAGTATCACGGAAATCCGGCGCCGATAGCGTGTCATTTCAGCAATTTCATCGGACAAGGCCCTGACAATTGCCGCCTTGTTCAACAAGGATGTCAGACTGTCCGTGGTTGCCAATCGATACAACTCATCGTAAAAATTCCGTTCTGCGATGTCCCGGTTGTCGAATTTGAGAATGACATGCCCCAGGATGATCTTATCCCCGGGCTTCAGCACTGCACTCCGAATGGGTTGATAGTTAATCAGAGTTCCATTTCTGCTACCCAGATCTCGCGCGACGATCTTCAGCGTTGAAACCTCATCGCTCTTAATCACCTTCCTGCATGAGATCTGCAGATGCTTACGCGACACAGAAGGATCCGGGATTATGAAATCGCAATCTGCGCCACGCCCGAGAATAAGCTCTCGATGAACCAGAGGAATCTCTTTTCCCAGCGCCGGTCCCGACAAGAAGGTCAGAGTGGGGATGAAGGCTGATGTGCTTCCAAACAAGCCACTTGACTTGATCGTGCTTCCCACATCGACGATAGAGGAGGTATCGGGCTTTTCCTTCTTTAACTTGTGTTGCAATATTTTTGCCAATGGATTCCTCGCTTTTATGATTGTCAGGTTAACAGTATCGATCGGGATTTTGTCCTATGTGGGACAAGGTGAATTTCCTGATTGCCCGCATCACGAATAACAGCCAAGTCATGGAGGCGGGTTTGCGTTTTTTTCGGCTCCTCCTGAATGGCGTACAGAATTTCCCTGCTGTCAGCGAGGAAACGTAATCGCGAGATCATCTCAATCGGCACATGACGAAAAACAGCCAGTAGTTCTGCCCTATCGGACGGGATACGCTTCAGGACCTCTGCTTCACGTAGAAAGCTCTTTCGCTCCGAATCTTCCAACCCTACTACTTCTGTGCTTGCTCGCCGGTGCGGTAGCTCCGATATCTTTGCTGTCGAATGAATTGCAGGACGGCTGAGCAGCAGTGGATAGTCCTGGACTCGCACCGGACGGTCCTCAAGTGATTCCACCATGTGGATGTGAGACTCGATCTCGGTTGTAGCCGATCGTGACTTGGGAACTATCACCAGCATTTCCTGCCTGACCCGGGTTCGGTGCGCGTTAGGCATCGAAATCCTCCGGACAACGGCCGTATCCAACGGGCCAATCGAACCCACCGGAACAGATGTCCAATAGCCTGATCCGTTGGGAGAGTCGTTTTCAGAGCTCGTTTCAAACAGTGTACCGAGTCCATCCTTGACATTCGCCTCAGCGGAAAGTGCCTCGTCAAGAGAAGCCGTTTCGCCATCGATGTTCAACGGCAGATCGTTTATGACGACCGGGAGTTGGCGCAGCCGCAGTCTTCCAATCCACGTGCTGCGTTTCGGCCTTGCCGGAGGGCTGCCGCCGGTCAGCCAGAATGCTAATCTCTCTTCGCTTCGCCACATAGACTGGTTAGGGCGGACGTCATCCGATTCAAAGGTTCCAGCACATCCATTGTGCGCGCAATTTCCTGAAGCCATACTGCCATATTGCGCTGTAAGGCTTCGTCGGATGTGGAGAAAGCAAGCCTGAGAAAAAGCTTTTCCTCCTCAAGCTCAACAATGGCTTCCCGCTCCCGGATGCGATTAAAAGGGCCTGACGCCTCTTCGGGCGGAAGACTATATTGTTGAATCGCCATCATCTCTCTCTCCGCCAGTGGGCTCAAAAACTCCCTTTCTTCATAGGGAGCGATAAAATAGTTTGGAGAAGTGCGCACTTCCCGAGCTAAGCGGTCCCGAATAACCGTCTCGTGCAGGTATTTTTCCAGAACCGAACCGTAGAGTATTTTATGCAGCCTGGTTGCAACTACCGGCTCCGTATACTTAAATTCAAGGGGCACCCCAATCTGGTTGGTGACCAGAATTGCCCCCATGTGTTTTTCGTCTATTCGGAGATGGCAGAAATAGCCGACTTGTTTTCGGGATGGATTAGTAACCGGTTTTTCCTGAATCTGCATTTCAGTAGCTCCCTTGGAATTATCGGCGTCCGCTACTGAATGCTTTATCAGTGCTTAGTGGTTATCGGGTTATTGGCCGGGCCGGTGCTGGCTTGGTGGTTTATGCCGCGATTGAGATGGACAGTTAACGAGGCGCGAGCCACTACTCTCCAACACCTATCTCAATTCCTTAACTGCATCCTTAATCAGCTTGTCCTCGCCGATGAGGCTCCCCCCGTGTTCGGCCCGATAGAGCACATCCAACTGCTGTTTCGACCTTGTTTTGAACTGATTCGTGATCACAGAGCCCTTCGCAAAAGCCATTAACGCATCGCTGTTCTTCTTCTGGCTTTTTAAAACAAATCCCTGAAACAGATACACCTCACCAAATCTCGGTCGCACTTTAAGAGCCTTGTCGCAGAGACCTCCTAGGAGACTGATGTTTTGCGCCTTCATCAGGTTTTCCAGATCTTTTAGGAAAATGCTATCAACGTAGGCCTGCAAATCGGCTCTCATGTCAGTCCGCTCTTTATAGAGAGCGGTTATTCGGTCTCCCCGCTTTTGAACGTCGCTGACTTTCAGAATCGCCTGGACGCGGTCGTAGTCTTCTTTATATTTGATTTCCTCCAGTGTTGAATCTTGCGCCCGTACTGTCGAAAAAGTTAAAGCCAAAAGCAGGGCAGCCAATGAACTTAATTGCGCGAGTAACCTGGTGTTTGCGAGCATGTATGTCTTCCCCCGAGGAATCCCTATTTACAAATAGGAACTGAAATGTTAAAAAAATGTGCTTTGCGGGCGCCTAGCTCAGTTGGTAGAGCACTGCGATCACACCGCAGGGGTCACAGGTTCGAGTCCTGTGGCGCCCATTCCTCCGCAAGAACTAAGCTTGCCTCCATCTTTCTCGACTTGGTCCAACATCTCCAAGTATATTGTTCCCATTGTCTTTCCAGAAAGGAAATTTGTGATCTTTTTATATTGCCAGGACCCCGGCCTTATCTCAAAGCTTCCCCGGCGTCAAAACAATGTCCGAAATGATTCTTGGACTATTGAGGGCTTTGAGTTATGGTGAATTGCTAATGGCGGACATGATCTCACACTATGAAATCCTGGAGAAGCTTGGGGCGGGGGGCATGGGAATTGTCTACCGCGCGCGCGACACGAAACTTGGTCGTGAAGTTGCGATCAAGCTCCTCCCGGAAAATCTTGCGACAAATCCTGGTTATCTTCAGCGGTTCCAGCGTGAGGCGCGGGCAGCTTCCGCTCTGAATCACCCGAACATTTGCACGATCTACGAAATCGGAGAATACCAGGGCAGGCATTACATTGCGATGGAATTGCTGGAAGGCCAAACCCTGCGAGCCATGATTCAAAGCAAGGTTCCAGTGGATCAGATCATCCGGATTGCACTCCAGATTGCCGATGCCCTGGAGGCTGCTCACGCCAAAGGAATCGTGCATCGAGATATCAAGCCTGCCAACATATTCGTAACCCAGCGCGGCCACGTAAAAATTCTGGATTTTGGCCTGGCCAAATTGGCATCCGCAAATCGAATGGAATCCAATCAAACCGCAACGGGTCAATCTCCGGAGATTGCATCGGAATATGTGAGCGCGCCGAGGGTGACGATCGGCACGCTCCCTTACATGTCGCCCGAGCAGGCGCTGGGCGAGGAATTAGATTCACGCACTGACCTGTTTTCGCTCGGGTCTGTATTATATGAGCTCGCCACGGGTATCTCCGCGTTCAAGGGGAGCACTCAGCCGGTCCTGTTTCAGGAAATACTGACCAAAACACCCGTTCCTGCCCAGCATTTAAATTCGGACCTTCCAACGAAACTGGAAGAGATCATCAGCAAGCTCCTCGAAAAGGAGCGTGATCTCAGGTATCAGACCGCCGCCGATCTGTGCGCCGATTTGAAACGTCTGAAGCGCGATCGGGATGTGCGGCGAGTGATGGCAGCCGACTTACGTGGTCAAGCGGCGCTGAATTCCGGGAGCCTTCCAGGGATGCATTCATCCCCGCGTCCGGCAAGCGCAACTCCACCCAAACGGTTCCACACACTCTTGAATTTGCTGCGCATTTTTCTAACACCGAAAATCGCAATTGCTTCCGCAGCAGCTGTTGTCTTGATACTCGCCCTGGTCGCTTTTTTTGCGATACGCGACTCCATCTATTTCCCCTGCATCGAATTTGAGGATTTTGCCGGCGGCTCCGATACGGTTGACGGACAAATGGTCGGATTCGTGCTGAAACGTGCTCTCTCGCAGTTCCCTGATGTCACCGTAGTTGATCGGCAGGAGTTCGGCCACCTGCAGACCATGGAAAGGGCGCGCAAACAGGCAGAGCGTACCAAAGTCCATAGCTCTTCCTTTTTCCAGAAGATGATCCCTGTGCAATGGGAAATGCGTGAGCCGGCTATGCTGGTTTCCGGGCAGGTGACCGATTCCCTCGGCCAGCTTGAGGTTAAGCTCGACTGCGCTGTCCGGGGCAAAAGAAAGACGCTGACGAATCAATTCCGCGGAGTCGACGATCTTCTGAACAAGGGGATCGATTCTCTGGTGATGAAACTCCTGAATCGCTATGATTCGAACATTGCAGAGCAGCATTTCGACGGAAGACAGCCCGATTACCGCAGTGCCGTGCAACTGCTTTCATCGCGCTGGGACGCTTTGCGCCACTACTACGGCGGGAAAAAAGCCTGGGATCTCCTGGACGTGAATGCATCCGAGCGCGAACTTCGATCTGCGCTCGAGATTGATCCGAATCTCGCACTTGCGCACCTGAAACTTGGCGAAGTGCTGGTTTTCAAAAACCAATGGGACGCCGCGCAATCCGAGATCCTGGCTGCACGCAAGCAATCCGGCGCCTTGACTGAGGCGGACCAGCTTCTGGTTGAGGCCTTTCTTGCCCGGGTTTTCGGAAAACCCTTTGAAGAACGGGTTTACTTCCAGAGGCTGATCGGGCTTCAGCCTTACCACGTGGAGAATCTGTACCAGCTGGCGGAGTCTTATTTCCACACCGCCGATGTCGACGAAGCAATCGGCAAATACCAGGATGCCCTGAGCCTGGATAACCGCTTCGCTCGCGCTTATAACCATCTTGCCTACTGCTACTCCTGGAAGGGCGAGCATACCCTTGCTCTCGATGCCGCCCGCCGCTATCTCGAGCTGGACCGCTCGGGAAACGCTTATGACAGCCTGGGAGACGTTTACATGGAATCGGGCAATTATGCCAAGGCCGAGGAGATGAAAACCAAAGCGATCCAGGCTGATCCACAGATGTACTACGCCATCCGGAATTTGGCCAATATAGAATCAATGCGCGGGCGCTACAAGGCTGCAAGCGAACGGCTGAAGCTGTTTTTCGACACCACCGAAGATAAAATGCAGAAGGCACAGTATTATGCAGCCCTTGCATTTCTGTATTACCGGCAACGCAATCTTGCATTGGCGCAAAAAATGTGCGAACAGGGTCTAACGCTTGTGGGTACTGTTCAAAATGATGCACCGTACGACGAGCTGATCTGGATGAAGGGGATGATTCAGCTCAAGGGGCACAACATTCCCGCGGCGAGGCAGGCTCTCGCAAAATTGCAGAATGTTCTCGATTCCAATCTGATTTCCGCTATGAATTACAAGCCGGCCTATAAATATTGGCTGCACCTTCTGGCAATGATTCTGGTGGAAGAAGGGAAAAACCAGGAGGCCATAGCGAGGATCAACGATCTTAAGTATATAAAAAACAAGCTCGGTTATTGGAGCACCCCCTACGATCGGGCTTTCTTTTTCGATGCCATCGGCCGGATGTATGAAAGGATGAGACTGTCGGCGGATGCCGACCAATCTTACCGCGAGGCCCTCGGCTACAACCAGCACTATGCGTTTGCTCATCTGCATCTTGCCAGACTGCTGCAAGAAAAGGGCTCACGGGAGGATGCGCGCCGCGAACTGGAAGCCTTCTGGGCCGATTGGCGGAATGCCGATCCCGACGCTTTTGATACCATCCAAGCCCGACAGATGAATGGCCCGTTGGGGATCAAGAACTGAGGAGAGATCTATGATCCGGGGAGTGCTTTTTGATCTCGACGGCGTTATTGTCGACACCCTGCACTATCATTATCTGGCCTGGAAACATATGTTCGAAAAGCTCGGCGGCACGATCAGCGAACACACCGTTCTGCTGCACGAAGGCAGAAACTCGCGCGAGATCCTGCCGATCCTGATGCAAGAATCAGGCGTTTTGATTCCGGCCGATCAGCAGGCCCAATTTATCGAGGAAAAGCGCGCCTATTACCGCAGCATCGTGCAGGTGCAACAATATCCGGGAGCGTTCGAGGCGATTGATCAGCTGAAGCAACGTGGTTACAGAGTGGCGCTCGTCACCGCCTGTGCATTGAAGAATATGCAGCACTCCCTCAACAGCGAGCAACAGGCGCATTTTGATTTCATCATCACCGGCGACGAAGTCTCCCGCGCCAAACCCTTTCCGGATTCTTATTTGATCGCAGCGCGGCAACTCCAGGTCAAGCCGGTGGAATGCATGGTAGTGGAAAATGCACCGCTTGGAATCGAAGCGGCAAAAAATGCCGGGATGTATTGCGTGGCGATCGA
>JBEKKY010000186.1:0-7072 GCA_050010475.1 Acidobacteriota bacterium
ATTCCCGCGTAGCGGAGGGCCTCGCGGCCATAAAATTCGCAGAAATCGATTGCCTCGGCAGTATCGGCATCAGCCTCCACCCAGGTCTTTCCTGTTTCCACGATCATCCATGCGTTATTTTCAAAGCGCCTGGCACGCAGGAGACCTGCCGTCCGGAACAGCACGTCGGCTCTTTCTTGCGCCGGAACTCTTTTCCATTGTTCAAAAGTGCGGGATGCAACATCGATCGCTTTAGCAGCCTGTTCGGCGGTTGCGCTTTGAAAGACACCCACCACCTCGGATTTCCTGCTGGGATTGATCGACCGGAAGGTCTTGCCCGATTTTAGCCGTTCCGCGCCGACGATCAGGTCATACTCAGAGCCCAACTGCGACTGAATCAGCGCCAGTGCTTCCGCCTGTCTCTTGCGATTCGATTCCAGGCTGAAATCCAATACCGGTTCGTTCTTGAATTCGCTTGGCATGAGCACCTCCTAGTGCCGCCATTGTAACAAAAAACCAGCCTTCGGTATCGGAATCGGCATCAATGCAGCCCTTGCTTGACGATGCGCAGGCTATTTCATATATTTTGACCATCCTGGAGTTCATGCATGAAATCCGAGCCTGGAGCAGCTTTGATTTCCACGCCCCGGATTCTTCGGGCACGGACTTCGGCTTTTCTTGAGCTGACCAAACCCAAGCTCACCTCTCTGGTTTTGTTTACAACCTTTATAGGTTTCTGCGCAGGGATTCATAAGCCGATTACGCTTCTGCTGATCCACACTCTAATCGGCACCGCCCTGGTAGCCGGAGGCGCGGGCGCCTTCAACATGCATAAGGAGCAGAAGATTGACGCCCGGATGAAGCGCACGTCTCTGCGCCCCCTCGCTGCAGGCCGCCTCGAATCGCGTCAGGCCCTGGCTTTCGCTTTCTTAACGTCTGCCGGCGGGTTCGTTTACCTGTACCTATTTGTCAACCATCTTACGAGCCTTTTGTCCGCGATCGTATTCGCCTGTTATCTGTTCCTCTACACTCCCCTCAAAACCAAAACCTGGCTCTCAACGCTGGTCGGCGCGGTCCCAGGCGCTCTCCCCATCGTGATGGGTTGGACTGCAGCCAACGCGCATCTCTCGTACGGCGCATGGGTGCTGTTTGCAATCGTGTTTCTCTGGCAGATTCCCCATTTCTATGCTATCGGCTGGATGTATCGCGACGAATATGCGCGCGCCGGTCTCCCGGTGCTTTCGGTCATCGATTCAAGCGGACAAAGAACCGGCCGGCAGAGCGTGGCGTTTATCGCCATCCTCATAGCTGCATCGCTTTCCCCCTCTTTCATCGGGCTCGCGGGTCCTGCCTATCGGGTGGGAGCGGTTGTGTTTGGATTCGTGTTTCTGGGTTACGGAATTCATTTCGCACGGTCGCTTGACCGTTTCTCCGCGCGACGTCTTTTTCTAATCTCCGCTTTATATCTCCCTGCTCTGCTGTTGCTTCTGGTGCTCGATCGGTTTGCCGCCTTGTAGCTTTGAGCCTTCGAGTCTTTGAGCTAAACTCCAAGACTCGAAGACTCGAAGACTCAAGGTGTCGAAGTTAGTTATGCAGGAATACGCTTCCTCTCCGTTGCGCGGAAAAGGGCGTTGATTACCTCTGAAGCGCTCTCGACAAACACGAATTCCATCTCATTCCTGACATGTTCCGGAAGATCGCGCAGGTTCTTTTCATTTTCGCGCGGAAGGATGATCCGGTGGATGCCCGAACGCCGCGCAGCAAGCACTTTTTCTTTAATGCCGCCCACCGGCAGCACCAATCCTGCCAGGGTGATTTCGCCTGTCATTGCAGTATCGGAGCGAACCGGAATCCCTGTGTAAACCGAAGCCAAAGCCGCCATCATTGTGATTCCAGCCGACGGCCCATCCTTTGGAACCGCGCCTGCCGGGACATGAATGTGCACACCCGATATCTGCATCTGCCTGGCATCGATGCCAAATTCTTCCACATGGGACCAAATGTAGCTGCGCGCAGCCTGCGCGGATTCCCGCATTACATCGCCGAGCTGTCCGGTCAGGATCAGGTCACGCCCCTTGGGAAGCAAAGCCGCTTCTATATAAAGCACATCCCCGCCGGATTCTGTCCAGGCCAGTCCTGTAGCCACTCCCGGCGGAAGCTCCTTTCGACTCTGTTCAGAAAAGCTCTGTTCGTTCCCCAGGAGTTCCGTGAGCTGTCCCGGCGTAACGACCACGGGCTCCGTCTCTCCTTCGGCAAACTTGAGCGCGACTTTCCGCATCAGCCTTCCGATCGATCGTTCGAGTTGGCGCACTCCGGCTTCCCTTGTATACCTGGAAATAATCCGCTTCAAGGTTTCGTCCGGAATCGCACAGTCCTCGTGCTTGAGACCGGTTTGTGTCACCTGTCTTGGGATGAGATATCTCTTCGCAATCTCGATTTTCTCTTCTTCGCTGTAGCCGGGCAGCCCTATGATTTCCATTCGGTCCAGCAGCGGTCCGGGAATGGTTTCCAGGGTATTCGCGGTCGTTATGAAGAGAATGGTGGAAAGATCAAAAGGCAAATCCAGGTAATTATCCCGGAAGGTGTGATTTTGTTCCGGATCGAGGATTTCCAGGAGCGCCGCTGCAGGATCACCCCGGAAATCGCGGCCTAGCTTGTCAACTTCGTCCAGCATGAGCACCGGGTTGTTGACTCCAGCACGCCTTAAAGCACGGATAATCACGCCCGGCATTGCTCCAATATAGGTTCGGCGGTGGCCGCGAAGTTCGGCTTCGTCGTGCATCCCGCCGAGGCTCATCCTTTCAAACTGGCGCCCCATGGCACGCGCAATCGATTTTCCGAGTGACGTCTTCCCCACACCGGGAGGCCCGACAAAACAGAGAATGGGAGATTTCGCCTGGGGGTTCAGTTTGAGCACTCCAAGCTGTTCGAGGATCCTCTCCTTAACATCCTTCAGGTCAAAGTGATCTTCATCGAGGACTTGACGCGTTCTCGCAATATCCAGGACCCCTTCGGACCTCACTCTCCATGGAAGTTCCAAAACAAGTTCCAAATAGGATTGGAGCACGCTCCGGTCCGGAGATGTCGAGGGAAGCCTTTCCAGGCGATTGAGCTCCCGTTCCCCTTCTTTCCTGACCAGGTCGGGCAGGTCCGCCTTTTTCAGCCGTTTACGAAGCTCTTCCACTTCCGCCTTGTCCGGATTCTGTTCTCCGAGTTCCTGCTGGATCGCGCGCAGCTGTTGCCGAAGCAGGTAGTCCCGCTGCTCCTTTCCCATTTCAGTCTCCGCCTCGTTGGCGATTTTCGAGCGCAGCTCCATCACCTGCAGCTCGTAGTTCAGATGCACGTGCATCAGACGAAGAGCGTCCTGGACAGTCATAGCCTCCAGCAACGCCTGCTCTTTTTCGATATTCAGTCCCAGCAGCGACGCAAGGAGATAAACCAAATGCAACGGATCCTCAACGCTCCCGACGACCTGTCCGAGCTGTTCGGCAGCTTGCGGACTCGAGAGTGAGATCAACTTATTTGCCATCTCGATGATCGAACGCTGGAGCGCTTCCACTTCCGGCCCTTTATCTTCCGGCAGCGGCAAAGAATGCACACGACCTTTCAGAAACGGTTCCGTCTGCTCCAACTTTATCAGGACCACCCGCTCGATTCCCCGAACCAGCAATTCCATGTGATCGGGACGCGGCCGGACCATTTTCTTGATGGCAGCCCTGCATCCGACAGTGAACAATTCATTTTGCCCGGGCGTCTCGGTGGAAGCGTCCCTCTGGGTAAAAATCAGTATCTCGTGGTCTTCCGTCTTCAAAGATTCTTCCGCAGCAGCGACAGAGAGAGTTCTTCCCACAGACAGCGGCATGAAGAGCTGCGGAAACAGCACACTATTTTTGATGGGAAGAAGCGGCAGGCTACTCAGGTTTTTAAATTCACTCATAACAATCCCGTTTTCACACTTTCTGGAAACTCTCTAATTGCGGGGAGATCCGGGAGTTTCACAGGACCATCCCTGCAACGATCAAGCCTCTTCCTTCAATAAATGCTTGACCGGATAGAGCAAGCATCCGGTCCTTATGTAGGATCTGAGCCTGACATTGTCAAGTTAAGGTAAATCGGGGTCGGGGTCGGTATCGGGGTCGGGATTGAAATCGAAAGGCCGACGCCGATTCCGATACCGACCCCGATTTATTTGATGATCTCTTTATCTCCTGATATTCTAGTGGTCGTTCACATGCCCAAAGGAGACCAAACAAGATGAATCTAAAGAAAGCTCTTGCGTTGACATTTTGCGTATTTCTGGTCGTTTCGTGCTTCGCCCAGGGGAATAGAGGGAAAGCGGAACTGAAGGCAGGAAACGGCAGCATCACGATCGACTACGGCCGCCCGGTATTGAAAGGGCGCGACATGCTATCCCAGCTTCCGGTGGGTCAGTTCTGGAGAATGGGTTCGAACATGTCCACAACTCTCGCCACTCCCGTCGACCTGGCCTTTGGATCCACCAATGTGCCCAAAGGAAATTACAGCCTGTGGCTTAAGCGGACCGATGCGGAAAAATTTCAGTTGGTCTTTAATTCTCAGACGGGCCAATGGGGAACTCAACACGACGCTTCAAAGGATGCGTTCCAGGCTCCGATGAAAAAAGATGCTTTGCCGAGCCCCGTCGAGACCTTCACGCTCGACTTGAAAGACGCCCCGAAAGGCGGAGTTATTGTTTTAACCTGGGGAACTACTCAGCTCTCGGCGGAATTCCAGTTCGCGCAATAAGTCTGGAATGAACCTCAGATTTTCGCGGATTTACACGGATCCGCGCCGGCCTGTGTAAATCCGCGGTCAGGTTTCGCCAGAACATTCCCAGCGCTCGGTTGGAGGCGAGTTCCTATGACCTCGATACCTAAGAAGACGGCATTGAATTCGATTCATCGTCAATTAGGAGCCCGAATGGTGGAGTTTGCTGGCTGGGACATGCCGGTTCAATATGCGGGTCCCATGGCCGAACATCTCGCAGTAAGAACCCGGGCGGGCGTTTTCGATGTGAGTCACATGGGCGAATTGGAGATCAAAGGGCCCAACGCGCATGAAACCCTCCAGAAGCTGACCTGCAACGACATCAATCGCCTGGCGATCTCCCAATGTCAGTATTCTGCTCTAATGACGCCCCATGGAGGTTTCATCGATGATCTCCTGATCTATCGTATGGACTCAGACCATTTTTTTCTCTGTGTGAATGCCTCGAATCAGGAAAAGGATTACGAATGGATTCGGGACAACGCCGTTCAAGGTACGGAAGTTCTCTTCCGCAGCAGTGATTTTGCCCAAATTGCCATCCAGGGGCCGAAGGCATTGGAAATCATCGAGCCGCTGACCGGAATCGATCTTTCCGGCATGAAGTACTACTGGTTTGCGCGCGGCACGTTTGCAGGGGTGGAGGCCATCGTTTCTCGAACCGGTTACACCGGAGAGGACGGTTTTGAAGTTTATTGCGACCCCGCCAAAGCTGAAACGGTGTGGGCGCAGATTATGGATTCCGGAAAACCTCTCGGACTGGAGCCGGCAGGGTTGGCAGCGCGCAACACGCTCCGCCTGGAAGCAAAGCTGCTCCTTTACGGCAACGACATGGATGAAACCACGACTGTTCTCGAAGCCGATCTGGGATGGATCTGCAAGCTCGACAAAGGGGACTTCGTCGGGCGGGACGTGCTCCTGCGGCAGCGCCAATCCGGAGTGAAGCGCGTTCTGGTTGGATTTGAAATGATTGAGCGGGGAATCGCACGGGATCACTATCCGGTTGAGATTGAGGGACAGCGCATCGGCGCCGTTACCAGCGGGAGCCCCGCGCCATTCTTAAAGAAAAACATTGGCCTTACTTATCTCCCTGTGGACAGGAAAGCCGCAGGCGCCGAATTCAGCGTAATAATTCGCGAGAAACCCGTAAAGGCCCAGGTTGTTCCAACACCGTTTTACAGGCGATCACCGTTACGATGACAACCCTGTAGAACCAGCCGCGGAGGTGCGTCGTATGTATCCCGAGGATTACGTGTATAGCAAAGACCACGAATGGATTTCAGTTCAAAAAAACGTAGGGACAATCGGAATCACGGACTATGCCCAGCATGAACTGGGGGACGTCGTTTATGTCGATCTCCCGGAGGTCGGGGACACCTTCGAGGCCGGCGATCCCTTTGGTTCGGTGGAATCGGTGAAGGCGGTCTCGGAGGTTTTTTGCCCAATTAGCGGCGAGGTCATCGAAGTGAATTCGAAACTCGAAGACAGCCCCGAACTGATCAATCAATCGCCGCACCAGAATGCCTGGATGATCAAGGTTCGGCTGACCAATCCGGAAGAGATTAAGGAGCTGCTTAGCGCCGAAGAATATGAGGAATATCTTCAGGAGCAGGCGACCAGCTAAAGAACGCAACAAACTCCACGGATTTCACGGACTCTGCAATTGCTGATCCGTGAAATCCGCGGAATCCATCGCTTTTTCCAATCCTCCCATGACGGGATCACTTCACAAACAATTACGCACACAAACCGGCGCACAGCTGTGGCCCTGCTGCGGCGCAGAATGACGGCGGCGGTGCCGCTGATTACTGCAGCCGGCGGCGGTTGGGATGTGTCGAGTCTTACTAAGGGCCTGTGCAGTGAATCCTGAATAAGTTTTACAATATTCCTATTTATCGCTACCCCACCTCAAAACTCGGCCTATACTAAAGACCGCTGGGGGTTTCAGGAGAGTGGATATGAGGGATACGATTATCATCGGCCCCGGATGTCCGTCCAAGGAACGCAGCGCCTTAATAGGCCGGGGGTTGGTGTGAGCGGGCTACATTCGTTGCTTCTGGCGGCACTTGCGGTCTGGAGCAGCTGGGCTAACACGCCGGCGGCCGGGACAATCGAAACCCTGGTCCGTACCGTTCGGTCCGGGCTGCAGGCGCTTCAGTCGGACGACCACATTGCGCGGGCCATCGAAGCGGCCCACCTCACTGAGCGTCTGGACGATGAAGCTATCGAGCAGTTGCAGGCAGAAGGCGCAGGACGGCTGGCAACCGACGCGCTGGAACGGCAGCGCGACGTCTCGTACCGGCTGCCGCCT
>JBEKKY010000187.1:0-9810 GCA_050010475.1 Acidobacteriota bacterium
CAGGCAGTGCTGAGTCAGGCCGAGAATCAGAAAAAGGCAGGCGCAGGCACAGGAATCGAGATCACGCGAGCGAAGGTTCAGCTTGCCGATGACCGGCAAAAACTGCTGGTAGCCGAAAATGCAAGGCGCAGCGCTCATCTACAACTTCTGCGCGCAATGAATGTTCAGCTTGACATCGAACTTGAACTGACCGACAAGCTGGGACACATACCGGTGGACCCAATCACTCTCGAGCAGGCCAAGGCGCAAGCGCTCGCGCAAAGGCCGGATCTCAAGGCGCAGCAGCAACGGGAGACTTCTGCGAGACTTTCGGCCACCGCCACAAAAGCGGAGCGGCTGCCGTCCGTTGGTTTCTTCGGCGATTACGGATCAATCGGCTCAAACCTTTTCGATAATTCGCTGCCGACGCGTACGTACGGAGCCACCCTCCGGATTCCCATCTTAGACGGTGGACGCATGGACGCGCGGCGGGCGGAGGCTTCATCTCAATATCGCGCCGAGGTGGTCCGGACCAAGGATTTGAAAGAACAAATCGAGCTCGATGTCCGGCTTGCTTTGGACGCCCTGCAATCCGCTGAGGAACAAGTAACCGTAGCCCGCGATGGATTGGAGCTGTCGGAAAACGAATTAGCGCAAGCGCGGCGCCGGTACGATGCCGGCGTTGCCTATGGGTTGGAAGTCACGGACGCACAGACCCGGCTCGAGCGCGCGCGCGATAATCAGACGCAGGCTTTATATAACTACAATGTGGCGCGCATCGACTTGGAACAGGCATTGGGAAAAGTGAGGACCAGCGTGCGGTAGGCCCTTGAAATCTCAGGGTCCTGGAGTCTTCGAGTTGAGCCCGAAGAGGAGGCGAGAAAAGCGAATGCGAAAACGAATCGTTGTCGGAATCATATTGTTGCTTTTGATTATCGGGGCATATTTCTACTTTTCCGGGCGGAAGGATCGCAATTCCGGGAAGGCGATTCAGGTCTCTGGAAATGTCGAGTTGACCGAGGTGAATATTGCCTTCAAAACTTCAGGAAAGCTGATGGAGCGAACCGTGGACGAAGGAGATGTCGTAAAAAAGGGACAGGTGATCGCGCGCCTGGATCGCGACCAACTGCTGGCCCAGCGGGAACGGGAGGCAGCAGGACTGAACTCAGCCATTTCCCAGTTCGCCCAGGCCGAAACCTCACTGGCATGGCAGAAGGAGAATATGGCCGGAGATGTGGAACAGCGCAAAGCCGATCTCGATTCGTATCAAGCACGGCTGCAGGAACTTAAAAACGGATCGAGGCCGCAGGAGATTCAGGAGGCCAAAGCAGCTGTTGATTCGGCGCAATCGGAATACGATCGAGCTAAGCGGGACTGGGACCGCGCGCAGACGCTCTACAAAAATGACGATATTTCAACCGCCCAGTACGATCAGTATCGAAACCGGTGGGAAAGTTCCGACGCAGCGCTGAAGCAAGCCAAGGAGCGGCAGGCGCTGGTGTTGGCAGGACCGCGCGTGGAACAGATCGAAGCTGCCGCCGCCCAGGTCCAGCGGGCCCTCGGTTCGCTGAAGATGGCGGAATCCAATGCGCTCGAGATCAAGCGTCGCGAACAGGAACTGACGTTCCGCCGGTCGGAGATTGAACGAGCCAAAGCCAACGTGGCGATGATCGACACACAACTTGCCGATACGACTGCGGCGTCTCCCGTCGACGGTGTGGTCCTGGTTAAAGCCGCCGATGTCGGCGAGGTACTGGCGGCAGGAACAACGGTTGTCACGATAGGAGACATCGACCACCCCTGGCTGCGCGCTTACATCAACGAAACCGACTTGGGCCGTGTGAAACTCGGCGCCAAAGCAAAGATAACAACCGACTCCTATCCCGGGAAAGTTTACGAAGGGCGCGTGAGCTTTATTGCATCGGAAGCGGAATTTACGCCCAAACAGATCCAGACCCAGGAGGAGCGCGTCAAACTCGTTTACCGCATCAAAATCGATGTAGACAACCCGCGCCACGAACTCAAATCCAATATGCCGGCGGATGCCGAGATCCCTCTGGAGTAAAGGATGGAGCCGATCATCCAGACGCATGATTTGACGCGCAGATTCGGAGATCTTACAGCCGTCGATCATCTCAACCTGACCATTGCTGCCGGAGAGATCTTCGGCCTCGTAGGACCGGACGGCGCTGGAAAGACCACAACGTTGCGCATGCTCTGCGGGCTGATGAATCCCAGCGAAGGGAGCGCATCGATCGCCGGACACGACGTCGTGCGCGAATCACAGGCCGTTAAAGACCAGATCGGATACATGGCCCAGAAATTCGGCTTATATCTCGACCTTTCGGTCCAGGAAAATATGAATTTCTATGCCGATCTGTTCGGGATTGTCGGGCCGGCACGCGCAAAGCTCACGGCACAACTGCTGCAGATGACTCGAATGGAACCGTTCCGGGACCGGCAGGCAGGACGGCTTTCGGGCGGCATGAAACAGAAACTCGCGCTGATGTGCACTCTGCTGCACCGGCCGCAGATCCTTTTCCTGGATGAACCCACGAATGGCGTGGATCCTGTTTCGCGCCGCGATTTCTGGGCTATTCTTTATCAGCTGCTCAAAGAAGGAATCACCATTTTGATGACGACCGCCTACCTCGACGAGGCCGAGCGCTGCAACCGGGTCGGCTTGATGCATCGTGGAAAGCTAATCCGCTGCGATGCGCCGGAAGCCCTGAAAACGGCTGCAGCCGCCGATACCATGGAAGCCGTGTTCATCCAGGGCGTGCGCTCCGCGGAAAACCGGGAGGACCGATGAACCAGAAGACGGCGGATCTGTGTATTGAGCAAATGAAATCAGTCTTCCTGCCGGGAGCGCCGGCGTCTCGCCGGCTCTTTTCAGGCATACATGAATCGTGGAGTAAAACACTGCAAAGGAGCCGGCCCTGGGGCCGAACGGGGCCGGAAAATCCACGACCATCCGAATGCTGTGCGGGCTATTGACGCCAACGTCTGGAAGAGCGCTTGTGAGAGATCTGGACGTAGCGCGTGAACCCGAACAGGTTCGCCGCAACATCGGGTACATGTCGCAAAAGTTCTCGCTGTATGACGATCTCACCGTGGAGCAGAACATCGATTTTTTTGCCGGAATGTACGGTGTCCCAAAGGCGATTCGTCCGGAACGAAAACGGCACGTCCTAGAAATGGCGAATCTGACAGAGCGGCACGACGCCCTGACCGCTACTCTTTCGGGCGGATGGAAACAGCGCCTGGCGCTCGGGTGCGCAATTCTTCACGATCCACCCATATTGTTTCTGGACGAACCCACTTCCGGTGTGGATCCGATTGCGCGCAGCGCATTCTGGGATCTGATTCGTGAAATGGCTCGCACCGGCCATACGATTTTTGTCAGCACTCATTACATGGATGAAGCGGAATATTGCCACAGGCTCGCATTGATGTATCGCGGGCGGGTGATCGCGCTGGGCGCCCCCTCGGAATTGCGGGCCGGTTTGAGCACGCATATGCTGGTTCAGCTCGATACATCCGCCCCGCTGGATACCATGCGCGCTCTGGAAAATGTACCGGTAATCCTGGATGTCGCGGTGTTCGGCGGCGGACTTCATGTGGCGGTAACCGAATTGGAACCCGGCGTGGAAGCCATTCGCACACGGCTCGCCGCTCAGAACATCAAGATCAACAGGCTTGAAAAAATCCAGCCTTCACTTGAGGACGTTTTTGTCGCTCTCATCGAGGCGGAAGAGAGGAAGATGGTATGAGTTTCCGGCGCACCCGGGCAGTTTTCGTGAAAGAGCTGCACCACATTACGCGAGATGCCCGCAGTCTGGCGCTTGCGCTTGCGATGCCGTTTATGATGCTGCTGCTTTACGGATATGCTCTGAGCCTGGACGTCGACAAGATCCCGACTTTGGTTTACGACCAGGACGGCACGGCTGTCAGCCGTGCACTGACGCGCCAGTTTCAGGGATCGCGCTATTTCGACATCCAGGGATTTGCAAGTTCCTACACGCGGATCGAGCGCTCCATCGACAAGAACCGCATACTGATTGGGATCGTGATCCCGCGCAATTTCGGCAGCGATGTCGCTGCAGGGCGAGGCGCGAGCATCCAGCTTCTGGTCGACGGCAGTGATTCCAACAAGTCCGGGATTGCGTTGGGTTATGCGGAAAGCGTTGTGCAATCCTATTCCGCGCAGGCACGCGTCCAGCGCCGGCCGATCATGCGGGCTGCCCCCGCCGTGGATGCGCGCATGCGCGTCTGGTACAACAGCTCGCTTCAATCGAGAAATTTTGTCGTGCCCGGTTTGATTGCCGTAATCCTGATGATCCTGGCCGGTCAGCTGACATCGCTCACCATCGCGCGCGAGTGGGAAATGGGCACGATGGAACAGATCCTTTCAACCCCGCTGCGCCCGACCGAAATGCTGATCGGTAAAATGCTGGCCTATTTTTTTGTGGGACTTGCCGACTCGATCGTTGCCTTAGTCGTAGGGGTCACCGTTTTCTCGGTCCCCTTCCGCGGTAACATTCTGCTGCTCGGAGTGTCCACCTGCTTCTTTCTCTGTTGCGTTCTGTTCTGGGGAATTTTTATTTCTTCCGGGGCACGCACTCAGGTCGAGGCGTATCAGATGGCGATGCTGACGACATTTTTGCCCGGTTTTCTCCTGTCCGGATTCGTGTTTTCCATCGATACCATGCCCAAAATTCTGCAGGTGATCAGTTTGGTAATCCCGGCGCGCTATTTCGTCTCAACGCTGAAATCCCTTTTTCTTAAGGGGAGCGGACTCGAAGTGGTCGGCGATCAGATTATTTTCATGGCGTTGTTTGCTGCGGTTGTGTTCTGGCTTGCAGCGCGCAGACTAAAAAACCAAAAGGTGGCTTGATCATGTGGGAGCGTATTCGGGTCATTCTGCGCAAGGAATTCATCCAGATGCTGCGAAATCCACGCATGCGCGGGATGTTGTTTCTGGCGCCTCTGATCCAGCTGGTGATGTTCGGCTATGCCGTCACGCTCGACGTCGACCACGCGCGGATTGCGTGGAGAGATATGAGCCGCACGCCGGAGAGTCGCGCGCTGCGCACGCGTTTCGAGGGATCGGGGCGTTTTGATGTCGTGGCATTGCCCGAATCCGAAGAAGACGTCCAGCGGCTGCTTGACCGGAGCGAAGTGCATGCGGTAGTCGCGGTGTTGCCCGGGTTTGCCCGCGACCTGGCGCGTGGAAGAACGGCGCAGGTGCAGGTCTTGCTGGATGGTACGAACTCCAACACGGCTTCGCTGGTTTCCGCCTATGCCGCGGGGGTGATCGCAGGCTTCTCCCAGGATGTTTCGCTCAATCCCTCAAAAAACCAGCAGATGATCCAGGTAACGCTGCAGAACAGCTCCGGTCAACCCGTCTCGGGCCAGGTCGTCTCAAACACGCGCGTCTGGTTCAATCCGGATCTGCGCAGCCGCAATTTTTTCATTCCGGGGGTTATGGCGAATCTTCTGCTGATGCTGACTTTGATGTTGACTGCTCAGGCGATCATCCGGGAGAAGGAAATCGGCACCATGGAACAGTTGATGGTCACGCCCATGCGGCCCATTGAACTCATGCTCGGGAAGACGCTGCCGTTTGCGCTGGTTGGACTCATCAACATGATGATCGTGACCGCGGCTGCGCTGCTGCTCTTTCATATCCCTTTTCGCGGCAATTTTCTTCTCCTGATGTTCTGCGCCCTTCTGTACCTCATGCCCAGCCTGGGCGCCGGCCTGTTCCTTTCCACAATTTCAAATACTCAGCAGCAGGCCAATATGGGCTCGTTCTTCATTACAACCCCTGCATTCATGTTAAGCGGGTTTGCCTTCCCCATCAGCAATATGCCGCGGGTCGTGCAGTACCTTACCTATCTCAATCCCATCCGGTATTTCATGGAGATCGTGCGCGGAGTCTTCCTCAAGGGAGTGGGGATTTCGATCTTATGGCCGCAGATGCTGGTTCTGGGTGTGTACGGCGTGGTTATCCTTGCTCTGAGCGCTATCCGTTTCCATAAAACCTTGGATTAATCTCAATTTAACGGTTTTGGCCGGGAGCGCCGGCGTCTCGCCGGCTATTTTCCTGCATTGCGGTATCCGAAGCTACTCCTTTTCCATTGCTGCTTTGTTCTTACAAGACCGGCTTTAACAGGATTGTTTTCCACATACTCCACAGCATCCGCAAGATGCTGATCATTCCGTATGTAACGATCGTGGTACTCGCGGAACCAGAAAATCCCGGATCGATTTAATACTTTATTCAATTGATGTGCAGTGTAGGACTTCCATGAGTGGAGTATCTGATTTAGCGAGAAGTTTTCCCAAAGTTCAACGATCACATGAACATGGGTGGGCATAACGCACCAGGCAAGAATTCGATACCGCTTTCCGTCAAAATGAAGAATCGCCTCTTCCACAATTGATGCGACGCGGTCATCGCGTAGCAAGCAGGCGCCATGGCCAGCGTCTTCACACTTTTCAATTCGTTTTCGTAGGGCTGTCCGGCGTAGATCGCCGGCCGCAATCTTCTTGTCCCAGCTGAGCTCGCTCTTCCATTGTTCGATTAACGCTTGCGGAACGGCATCGTTGAGGCGGATTGTGATTAGCTGGATAAAACCAGGCTGATCGAAATGAGGTATATAGAGACGTGAACGCCAACCCATATTTGTTGAGAAAAGCTCTCGATACATCGATCATATTGTGTCTCTGAATCCAGAGTTATTTCCAAGAATCGTGCTTTTAAGTGAGCCACAAAAATAGCCGGCGAGACGCCGGCGCTCCCGGCATTGGGATTTGTGAAATTGGGATCCTCGCAATTCGTCATTGGAGACAAGCTGCAGTCGTATTACAATCGCGCCAGATACAGAAATCGAACAATTCTGAAACCATCGAGGCTGTCCGATGCCGCGAGCAATCTCGCTTGCCGAGCCGGTTTCAATCAGCAAGCGGAAAGACCAGCGCAACACCCTGATTGCATCCTTCCTTGGCTGGACTCTGGACGCATTTGATTTCTTCATCCTTGTAATGGTTTTGACGGAAATCGCCAGGGATTTTGGCCGCAGCAATGCCATGATTGCCCTGACCCTGGGAGTAACCCTGGCATTCAGACCCGTTGGCGCCTTTCTGTTCGGTCTGCTTGCAGACCGTTATGGAAGGCGCAAACCTCTGATGGGTGTCATTATCGTTTACTCGGTTTTTGAAATAGCATCCGGCCTTGCTCCAAACTACTCCACATTTTTGGTACTGCGCGCATTCTTCGGAATTGGAATGGGCGGAGAATGGGGAGTCGGAGCCTCACTGGCAATGGAAGCCGTGCCGTCCCGCTGGCGCGGGATCTTTTCCGGCATCCTCCAGGAGGGTTATGCGGTCGGCTATCTGATGGCTTCACTGGCCTATTTGCTTGTTTTTCCCCTCCTGGGATGGCGGGCCATGTTCTTTATAGGCGGAGCCCCTGCGATCCTTGCATGGTTCGCTCTCCGCAAAGTCAAAGAATCCGAAGTTTGGGAAAAAGCCCGGCGTAAGGATTGGAGCGAACTCTGGTTTGCGATCCGTTCTCATTTTGCCGCCTATTTTCTGATCGCTGCGCTGGCAGCCCTGATCGACTTCGCGCGCGCTCCTATAGCCGGCTGGGCAGGAATCCAATTGCCCGCATTCATCAGCGGCCCGGGACCACTCTTGCTGCGCGCCGGCGCAGTCTTCGCAATAGCGCTCCTTATCACCTTCATGGCCGACGTAACCTGGCGTGTGGCCGAAGGACATCGCAAACTTTTTTTCTACCTGGTTGCACTGATGACGATGATGTGTTTTGTCGCGCACGGAACCCAGGATATGTTCCCCACATTCTTGAAGGAACACCGCGCTTTTCCGCCAGGACTGACGGCAATTGTGACGATCATCTCCAATCTGGGAGCTATCGCAGGAGGCGTTTGCTTCGGGCATTTCTCCGATCGCTTCGGGCGGCGGCGGAGCATTATCACTGCGCTGCTTTGTGCGATTTGCCTCATCCCCCTCTGGGCTTATTCCCCGACAACCGCGCTGCTGATGATGGGTGCGTTCATGATGCAGTTTATGGTTCAGGGGGCATGGGGCGTGATTCCGGCGCACATAACCGAGCTTTCACCGGATAGCCTGCGGGGCTTTTTCCCGGGACTCGCATATCAATCCGGAGTCCTGCTGGCCGGGAGCATCGGATATGTCGAAGCCGTATTTGCGGAGCGGATGAACTATGCCAATGCGATGGCCGGAACCGCCCTGATTGTGTTTTGCCTTTGCATTTTGGTCGTTGCTTTAGGCAGGGAAAATCGCGCCATCGAATTCGGGAAATAAAAAAATTTATAAAACATGTGCGGACGGGTCTGGAGACCCGTCCGGATTTTCAGTCCTATGATCCCTCGGGCGGGACGGCTCTGGAGAGCCGTCCCCACATATTCATTGCGGCCTATTCGCGGGGAGCAGGTTCCGTGTGAATGACCACGCGCCCAAGCTCCGGAAATTCGCGGCGGAGCCTGTTTTCCATTTCCTCCGCGATGCGGTGGACTTCGGGAATCGCGGCCCCCACATTCACCAGAAGATGCAATGACAGATAGATCTTTCCGTCGACCTTGTGCAATTCGATATCGTGGCATCCGTTGCATTCCGGCAGCTCGCATGCAATCGCGCTAACACGTTCCGAATAAAACCTGGCCTCTTCCGGTTCCAGCCGAGCCCCAATCGCTGATTCTTCGGCGCGCGGCTCAATGTGTGCGTTAATCTCAGCGATAGGCGTTGAAGCCTCCGTTCGGATCAATTCGGTGCGCAGCTTAGTTTCCAGGTTGGTAGCCTGCTCGTGAGCGCGTTCGAAGCTCAGCTTGGGGTCGACTTCGAGATCCAGATCGATCCATATGCCCCGATCCGTCCAATGGGTCGTAATGTTGTGAACCGACAAATGCTCCCGGGATGCAACCGACTGAATTCTCTCCAGAATACCCTCTCCGTCGGCGATCGGAACCGCCTGTACCACAACGTCGGCATCCGGAGAAATGCTGCGCACTGCCTGCTGTGCCTTTTCAGTCAATTCGTGGCTTTCTTCAAATGAAAGGTGCCGCGGCACATCCACTTCCAGGTCGACGAAAACCCGGTTTCCCACATCGCGCACGCGCGTGCGCGTAACGCGCTGGATTCCGCTGACATCCTGGACGGATTTGGAAACACGCTCGGCCAATCCCTTTGGCGCGCGATCCAGCAATGCATCAATTGCCCGGCGCCCCAGTGTATAGCTCACGCGTACTACAATGACGGAAACAACAAGGGCTGCAATCGCATCCGCCCGCCGGAAAATGGTTTTGTCAGCACCGCGGTATTCGCCAATTCTGACAAATGTCAGTCCTATGATTACAACGGCCGAGCTCCAGATGTCGGTTCTGAAATGAAGCGCGTCGGCTTCCAATGCCTGGCTGCGATATTTTTTCGCTACGCGCCCCAGCGCTCGAGAGCGCGAGACATCGACCACAATCGAGAGCCCCATTATCAGGAAAGCCCAAAGATTGGGATCTACGTCGATGGTTACGAAAAACAGTCGTTTGATCGCTTCGTGGATGATCCATCCGCACGTCAGCAGCAGAAGAAAGGTTTCTGTCAGGGCGCTGAGATTCTCGACTTTTCCATGGCCATACAAGTGGGATTCATCGGCAGGACGATCGCTCACCCGAACGGCAAATAAAGTAATCACCGCTGCAGCCAGGTCCAAACCCGAGTGTGCGGCTTCCGCTAAAATTCCCAGACTGCCGGTCAGTAGCCCGACAGTAAGCTTCGTAGCGGTAAGAAATA
>JBEKKY010000188.1:0-11626 GCA_050010475.1 Acidobacteriota bacterium
GCGCCGCGCATCCCGCGCAGGAAATCGGAAATCATGTCGTAGGGGACGCCGCCTCCAACTGCGACGGGCCGGCCGGGAAAGCCGTTTTCGTTCAGCGCCGACCACATTCCGAAGGCCTGTTTTTGCCACTCCACCGCTTCTTTGGCAATCTCCTGGAGCTTCTGCAGCATGTTTGAAAAATCAGGTGATACCAGAACATCAAAAGGCAGGTAGTTCCCAATGCTTTCGAGAGGCGGCAGCTTTGAGAGCGGCTGCAGAAGGCCGTAGGTTCGGGGAAGCATGTACCGAATATTGAAATCACCCTGGTCGCTGAGATAACGATCGTACTCCTCCGGCTTCATATACTCGTTTTCAACGAACTGATGAGAGGAGTTTACGCCCACTCCGTGACCGGGCCATGCAAAGGTTTTTTGATCCAGGGCTTCCATGGCTTTGCCGCAACCGTTGGGAAAGTACTCGCACCGGTCCGGCTGAAGCCAGAGAGCTGTTTTTACATAGGCCTCTTTCCATTTCGGGAAATCATAGTAGGCATCCCGATAGGTGATGCCGTGGAGCCTTGCCGGAAGATAGCTTAAATGTATCGAACTCGGAACTCGGTCGGGTACCCTCAATTGAACGGCATCAATAAACCTTTTCTCTCTTTCGCGGTAGAGTTGCTCCGTAGCCTTGTCCATAGTGAATTCTCCTTGCGGATTAATATTTTGGCTGTGTGAACGATGCTCCAGTTCCGTCCGTTGATGATTGGATTGAATGAGTATGCTTCAGAGGGCTCCGGAGTGGCGTCCTCCAATGAACTCGATAGAGATGGGCTTTGCATCCCGCCCTGCAGTCTGTGGAACCAAACTTGGAAACGGGGGCTGAGACCCCTTTCCGTGATGCAATCCCTTTCGAGACCTCGCATTCACTGAAACCAGCCAGTGCTTTTTCTCCGGTTAGCCTGATTTCAGGATGGATCAGCAGATAGTCGATATGCCAGTGAACTTTTCCGGCTTTCAGATGTGCCAGGCGCCGGTGTCTTGCGATCCGCTGGTCGATACCACGGACCGCGCTCCCGACATAGGCGTAGCGGCCGGCCGGGAAAAAAGAATTTTTGAGGTTCCCCACATTCAGCGTCAGCGGTCGCGGCAAATCCAGGTAAAGAATGTAGGCGCCTTTTCTATTCATTTCTGAGATCCTGGAGCTCGAATCCAGCCGCTCCCAGTTCACACGGATGGCGCCGGAGCAGGAATTTCCATATGCACGATGCGGCGTTTGAATTTCCAGCGTCCTTTGTCCCGTACCAGAACGTCGTCGTTCGTCGCCATCATGACCGCCAAGGGCATATCCTCTTCATTGGGGACGACAAAGAACCCCTTGCTTTTCGCGTAGGCCTCATCGCCATTGATCTGAATGGTTACATTGGCGAAAAGGTGGAAGTTGGGAAAACGCAATCCCATCGGATTTTTTCGAAAGACTTCCTCGACGAATTTGCTGATCGCGGCGGGTCCCTTAATGGCGTTCAGGCTGCCGCCTCCAATGTATTCTGCGTTTTCGGAGAAGAGTCTCGATAGCGCCCCAAAATCTCTTTGGTCCAAAACCCGGCCGTATTCGATAAGAAGCTGTCGAATCTCCTCCCGGTCTTCCATGATGCGTAACCGGTCTTCGATTGATTTAGAACTGCTGTTTGGAATGTTTGAATCCATGGTCATCCATCTGTTTTTTGGAGATAGTGTTTGCAGGATCAGTATAGACCATTTTCGTTTTTCCAGGAGATTGAATTTGAGCCTTGGACAACGAGGCTGTTCATGGTTTCATTTTATCTACGGGTCCCGTACGGGGAGGATCCGGGAGGAGAAAAAAGGAGGCTCATCGTGGAATACAGATACCTAGGCCGGACAGGTTTAAAGGTCAGCCCTTTATGTCTCGGTACAATGAATTTCGGTTGGCATACCTCTGAGAAAGACAGCTTTGCCTTGATGGACAAAGCGCTGGAGATAGGGATCAATTTTTTCGACACGGCCAATGTGTACGGCTGGAAATTGGGCGAGGGAGTGACGGAACAAATTATCGGGCGCTGGCTGGCCCAGGGCGGCGGGCGGCGGGACCAGATCGTTCTGGCGACCAAGGTTTACAACGCAATGGGAAATGGTCCGAACGATTCGCATCTATCCGCTTACCATATCCGTAAGGCTTGTGAAGAGAGCCTGCGTCGGCTGCAGACGGATGTGATCGACCTCTATCAAATGCATCACATAGATCGCAGCACTCCCTGGGAGGAGATCTGGCAGGCTATGGAACAACTGGTCCGGGAAGGCAAAATTCTCTATGTGGGGAGCAGCAATTTTGCGGGCTGGCACATTGCCCGGGCGCAATGTGAGGCGCAGAAGCGCCTTTTCATGGGATTGGTTTCAGAACAAAGTCTGTATAACTTGGCGGCCAGGACAATCGAGCTGGAAGTTATTCCCGCCTGCCGTGATTACGGGCTTGGCTTGATTCCCTGGAGTCCGATGGAAGGAGGATTGCTCAGCGGAGCTCTCCAGAAGGCAAAAGAGGGGCGGAGAAGTGAAGAGCGTACGATGAAGTTAATTGAAAAGCATCACAGCCAGCTGGAGAAATACGAACCTCTGTGTGCTGAGATCGGGGAGAAGCCGGGGCATGTGGCGCTGGCCTGGCTGTTGCACAACCAGGCTGTGACTGCACCGATTATCGGGCCGCGCAACATGGAACAACTCACCGGTACGACCCGGGCGCTCGATCTGAAACTGACTCCGGAGGTTTTGAAAAAATTGGACGAGATTTGGCCGGGCCCAGGGGGTGAAGCGCCGGAAGCGTATGCCTGGTAGCGCTGTCCATTTTCCTTTTTATAAGGCTCGCTTCAGGACCATGCAAACCGAGGCGCAGATCGGGCCACCGATGTTGAATGTGGCGGCCATCCGCGGGTTCGGGACTTGAAGAGCGGGAGGTACTTTCCCGAGCAGCTGCCATGCGCTCCAGCCGACCATGGCTACGCCGGTAGCGCCGATCGGGTGCCCTTTGGCGATGAGGCCGCCCGAGGTGTTGATGGCGCACGGGCCGTCTGGACGCGCCTTTCCCTCACCCCAATACCGGGCGCCCTGGCCATATTCCGCCTTGCCGATGACTTCGGTTCCGATCGCGCCCATGACGGTAAAGCAATCGTGAATTTCGGCCACGTTGACGTCCCTCGGAGTCGCTCCTGCCATTTCATAGGCTTTGTTCATAGCGGTGTAAGCGCCGGAGGGCCGCAACACATCTCTGCCGCTTTTCTTCAACGGATCCGTCGCCTGCCCGTAGCCGGCAATTTCAACACAATCGTGCTTCGCGATCCCCAGCCGTACAAGGCCTTCAGCGGTTGCCAGAATTAGCGCCGCATACCCATCCGTTATCTGGGAGCAGTCATAGGTCTTGAGCGGCAATCCGTCCACAATATATCGATTAATCCCTGCAATGGTGACCGCCTGTTCCAAAGTGAGTTCGACGTGCATCTGCGCGAAGGGATTTTGCCGCGCATTGGCGTACTCCGCTACCGCAATTCGGGCAAGGTCCTGCTCCGTTACCTTGTGCTGATTGATGTATTCGTCCATGACTTCGGCAAACAGGTGAGGGAATACAAAGACCTTTCCCGCTCTCTCATCGGGATGGGAAAAATAGCCAAGAACTTTGCCGATAAGCGCTCCGTTCATTTTGCCATCATTATCACGCATCTTTTCGAAACCGACAGCGATGCCAACATCCCCAAGGCCCAATTGGAGTTTATGGATGACTGAAACGATCGCCTGACCGCCTGTTGCACAAGCGTTTTCCACGGCTTCGATCGGTTTGCCCTGCATTCCCGGCACCATGGCCATCAGTCCGGACAGAAGACCCTGTTCATTCAGCGAAAAATTGCAGGCGGCGCCAAGAGACCCGACATCGATGGCCGCCGGGTCGGCCTTTATCTCTGCGCATGCGCCGATCACGGCACTTCTGACGATGTCAGGAATGGAGAGGTTCATCAGTTTCCCAAACTTCGATTGATGATAGGCCGCTATGAAAACTGGTTTATCCATTTGTCTTCCTTTTGGAAAGCCATCGGCTTCCAAAGTCATATTTTACTCTCTGATGGGGTTTTGACGGAATCGTCCGCTAAGTTTGTTTTTGGCGGGGTAAACCGGCCAATAGATCCTGGCGGGGCGAGTACTATCGCCATGCATCTAGTGTAGTGTTTTACAAATGGATTAACCTATTCTGCCCGGTTTTCGGCAGTGTCAATCCGGAGGCCCGAAGGGCCGGCAGTGAAGTAGGCCCGGCCGTCAGGCCGGGATTAAGTAAACATTGAAGATGAGCGCCGAAGGCGCGGCACTTGAACAAGCGTTTTTGTGCCGCGCCTTCGGCGCTCAAAAGCGTTTTTGATTTTATCCCGGCCTGACGGCCGGGCCTACTTCACTATCGGTCCTTCGGACCTGGACGTCATGCGATCCCGCATCCCATCGTATAAGTCAACTCTTTTGCGCAACGAGAACTACGAAAAAAAAGGGACCGGCCCGGCTTCCGCCTGAACTGGTCCCTTTTTTGCGCCTCGCGACGTGTGTGCGTTTAACCGAGTTTGTTTTTGCTTTGCAGCAAATCGGCCAACTTCTTCAGGTTCATTTTTTCAAGTGTGGCTCTCGTGGGATAACCGTTTTCGGGATTGTATCCCTCGAATTTATAGAACTTGGTCTTGAACTCTTCAACTTTAGCGCGATCCAGTTTTCTGCCCCGGCCGCCGTCATATTTTGTCTGCCCTGCAGAACCCAGATTGACCGGTCAAGAGTGTAGATCTTGTGGCCAAGCTCCATGCCATCGGCAAAGGTGAATTTCTTTCCGGTAACCGCGCTCCAGAATTTGGGCTCGGCCTGGGGAGTTGCACCTCTGCGGTCGGCGGTGTTGTTGGTGATGCACATCGGCCATCGCCAGCCGCAGAAACCGCCGGCGCCGGTCCAGAACTTCTCATAGTGCTTGACCCAGGCAACCTGTTTGACTTTGGAATCCGAATAAACTCCGGTCGGCCCTTCGCCGTAATCCACCAGATAGCGGTCGTCGTTGTAGGGAACCATGGCTTCGGCATAAAGTTTGGAAGCCTCTTCAGCGGTCAGGTAGGGATTTCCCGATGAGGCCATCCAGTGAAGAGGATAGTTGGCCATCATGTGCTGCATCAGGTCGCGTTCTCCCAGAAGAGAACCGAAGCCCCATTCCACCTCGACCTGTGAAGAGTAGTGCTCCTGGGTTCCCCAGTAGGTCAATCGGACATTGCCGCTGTTCACATCCTCTTTATAGCGCCCAAGTTTTTCGGCCATTCTGGCAGCGGCTTCCGCTGCAAGCTCGCCAAATTTCCCCTCGCGCAAAGAGAGCTTTCTGAACAGCGCCTCGTAATATGCGAACGTGCCCTGAGGTGGCAAATCGGGATCGATCTCTTTTCCTTTCCCTATGACTCCCGCTCTTTCGAGGAATTGGATGTATCCCTGGGTTGCCATCAACTGCCAGTGCCCCAAGCCATACCTTTGCATCAGATCGTTGCCTTGCCGGGTCAACTTTCCACTAAGGACTGAGGGCATTGCGTTCGCACCTGCGCTGCCGGCAGGCGGCGCACCAAACCCGCCCCCTCCAATCCTGACAAACATGGATCCTGCGCAGACCGATTCATTGCTGTCGGCGCTTGCCAGGCGCATGCGACAGCCCCTCGGACACGAAGCGCATGCGGCAGCGCGCGCCGGTACTGGGTTCTGGCCTCCATTGGAAACGTTGCCGCCGCTGGGCGCGCCGTTGATCAGAGAATATCCGCGACCCTCGAATTTTTCGGGCTCGCGCGGATTATCCACATCCCATTGGAATTGGCGGAACCAGAGCCTGGCGTCCATAAATGCCTTGGGATCTCCAATGGGCACGCTGCCGGATCCGAGCGCGCTGATCGCCTTGAGGTTTTTGGATCCAAACACGGCTCCGTAGCCGCACAAAGCAGCCTGGGAACCCGCGCCATGAAGCAGGCCTGCAATGCGGCTCTTTTTTTCTCCTGCCGGGCCGCAGCAAACGACCGCGGGAATTTGAGTCGTATGGCAATCCCCGGCGAGTTCAACCCATTCGCCGAACCTGAGCTTGGGCACTACGCGCCTGGAGATCTCCTGCTGTGTGTCATACGTGTCCATGCCCCAAATCCCGTTGGCATCTTCAATTTTGATCTGATCGTTGACAATGTTGATCCATACAGGTTTGTCGGAGGCTCCTTCGACCACGATGCCATCCCACCCCGCGAACTTCAGCTGCGCGGTGAAACGTCCCCCAAAGTTGCTGTGCCCAAACCATTCAACGGGATAAAGTCCCGGTCCGAGGCCCTGCACTTCGCATCTTCCGGATCCCGGCATAAACGTGCCGGAAAAGGGTGAAGCCATCATGATGATTAAATTCCTGGGATCGAAAGCTTCAAAAGGGAGTTGGTCGCCGACAAGGTCGAAGAAAACCGCGGAACCAATTCCATGACCTCCGCCGAATTCTTCGTATTTTTCCGTGTCCATCCTGCTGACTTGTTTTGTCGTTAAATTGACTCTTGCTATTTTACCGGTATATCCGCCTGTCATATTGTCCTCCTCCCTATTCCTTCGGTTTCGGCGCAGGCATTTTGGCCTTAGGCGCCCCGCCCATTCCAGGCGGCACGATTCTGCTGTCGTCAACCAAACCAAGCTTCAGCCAATGCTCATTCCGCAGATTGACATCGTACCCTTCAGTCTCCGTCTGGTCGGGCATCTGGGCAACAAACTTGATCGCCTTCATCGGGCAGGATTCCACGCAAGCCTGTTTTCCACCGGGACCGCCTTTCTCGTTCCAGTAAGGAGTGTCAATGCACAGGTCACACTTGGAGGCTTTGCCTTCGATGTGATTCCAGACAGTCCGGTGCGGCCGCTGGGGGCACATGGCGAGACAGGTTTTGCATCCGATGCATTTTTTGCTGTCGATCCTTCGGACATTGCCGTTCTTCGTATCGATGTAGGCAGCGCCAACGGGGCAATTTTCGACGCAAGGCGGCGTCTTGCACTGCCGGCAGGGCGCCATTTGGATGTCGTATGGGAATTTGCCGAAGGAGTCCTGCATGATCTGGATGCGTGAGAGCGACAAATTCTGAAATCCGTAGTGAACCAGAGAGCAGCTAAGCATGCAGGTCGTGCAGCTGGCGCACTTTTTGCTGTCATAAACTAAATATCCTTTGGACTGGGGATGCTCTATTACCGAGCCTGCAGCGGTGGCAGCTACCGCTTTTGCGGGGGTCGTGGCGATCAGCGCATCGACGGCAACAATCGTTCCGCCGGTGACCAGAAAATCGCGCCTCGTGAGTGTTTTCTTTTCAGCGACTTCTTCGCTTTCAGCTTTTTTGCCTCCAGGCATAGGTTACTCCTTCACTAAAAATATATTTTATTCCTTTGACGGGGTCGTACCGCATGAACAAACTCAACCATAAACTCCAAATATGGGATGGCTGGTACCAATGTGAAGCAAATCGATGGTGATTGTCAACTTAAATTGTTCAGGCTAAATTCCCGGTTTCCTCGGAGTGAGCCTCTTTTAAAAAATAAGTCTCAATCAAGATCTGAGGTACAATCAATAACCCATTCCAGCGGAGGTGTTATGACCAAGATTATAGTTTCCTTTTTGTCCGCTCTCATTTCCATTCTCATGTTTGCAGGCTGCCGGAACCGGCAAGGCAAGGCTTCCAATACAGAAGTTGTGGACCTTGCCGGCATGGATCGGACGGTAAAACCCGGTGATAATTTCTTCAGTTATGCAAACGGCAACTGGTTCAAGAACACCGAGATCCCGCCGGATCGCTCAGACTATGGGGTGTTTTCCATGCTTGACGAAGAGACGAACCTGCGGGTGCGCGATCTTCTGAATAAGGCCGTAAAAGGCTTGGCGCAGCCTGGATCCGATGAGCGCAAGGCCGCCGACTATTTTGCCGCCTATTTGGATGAAGAGGCGATCGAAAAAAAGGGTCTCGAACCGCTTCGCGATGAACTGAGCCGAATCGCTGCGATTTCCAGCCGTTCTGCTCTTGTGGGGGCTCTTGCGCAAACCATACGGGACGACGTAGACCCGTTAAACAACACAAATTTTCACACACCGCACCTTTTTGGGGTCTGGATTGCTCAGGATTTCAATCAACCGTCGCGCTGCGTGCCCTATCTCCTCCAGGGTGGGCTGGGTATGCCCGACCGCGAGTACTATCTGGAGAGCTCGCCGCGGATGGCGGAGATAAGAGCCCGTTACAAAACGCACATCGCTGCCGTTCTCAACACGGCCAGAATTCCGGATGCCGAACGAAAGGCGGCGGGCATCTTCGAACTGGAGACCAGAATTGCCAAAGTCCACTGGAGCCGGGCAGATTCCGAGGAGGTGCACAAAGCGAATAATCCCTGGAAGCGGGAAGATTTCGTGGTGAAAGCGCCTGGTTTGGACTGGCGGATCTTCTTCAAAGATGCGGGACTCGAGGACCAACCCGTCATCATCGCATGGCAGGCAAGCGCGATCACAGGTGAAGCCGCCCTTGTCGGAAGCGAACCGATTGAAACCTGGAAGGACTATCTCACCTATCAGCTCTTGGACAGGTGGTCCTCCCTGCTTCCCAGGCCTTTTCTTGAGGAACACTTCGCTTTTTACGGGAAGATCCTGAACGGCACACCGCAAATCCCGGAACGTTGGAAGCGCGCGGTTGATTCCACTGGTTATTTTCTGGGCGATGCGGTCGGGCGTCTGTATGTGCAACGCTATTTCTCATCTGAAGCCAGGGCCAAAGCACAAGGAATGGTCGCGGATTTAGTGAAAGCGTTCGGCCGGAGGATCGACAGCCTTAGTTGGATGTCGTGGCAAACGAAGGCAAAAGCCAAGGAGAAACTCGCAACTCTAAAAATTGGTGTCGGCTATCCGGATCAATGGCGAGATTACTCCGGGCTGGAAGTTTCACGGGACAACGCTCTTCGCAACGTTATCGTTGCCGAGTTGTTCTTGTATCATCAAAGCCTGGCCAAGCTCCGCAAGCCGGTGGACCGTTCCGAATGGTGGATGACGCCCCAGACTGTCAATGCGGTGAACCTTCCTGTTCAAAACGCGCTGAATTTTCCGGCCGCCATTCTTCAGCCGCCTTATTTTGATCCGAATGCCGATGCGGCAAACAATTACGGTTCGATCGGCGCCATTATCGGCCACGAAATCAGCCATAGCTTCGATGACCAGGGGAGCCAGTTCGATGCATCAGGGAAACTGGCAAACTGGTGGACTCCCGAGGATTTTGCCCACTTCAAAGAAGCTTCCGGTCGACTGGCGGCGCAATATGATGCATATCATCCGTTGCCCGATCTTTCAGTTAATGGACGTCAAACGTTGAGCGAAAACATCGCGGATGTTGCGGGCTTGTCGGTAGCCTATGATGGATACAAGCTGTGGCTAGCCGGCAAAACGGCGCCGGTACGACAGGGCTTCACGGGTGACCAGCAATTCTTTCTCAGCTTTGCTCAGAGCTGGCGGGAGAAGTGGCGGGAGCCGCTGCTCCGGCAGATGATATTGACGAACGGACATGCGCCGTCCGAATATCGGGCCGACGCCGTTCGCAACATCGCTGCCTGGTATGACGCGTTCGACGTCAAGCCCGGGCAGGCGCTTTATCTTGGCCCCGAGGATAGAGTGAGGTTATGGTGATTTGCGATTGACGATTTACGATTGGAAAAAATAAAAACAGAATTCAGGAGTCGGGAGTCAGAATCCAGAATAGAAATAGAAACAAACGTGGATTCTGAATTCTGCCCTTTAAACGGAGCGGCAAATGAAACAGGCACTCAAGGGACAATCAGCAATCGTGACCGGAGGGGGACGCGGGTTTGGAAAATCGATCGCGATGAGGTTTGCGGTCGAGGGAGCCGCGGTCACCGTTACGGCCCGCTCAAGCGCCGAACTTGATCAGACAGTCAAGGAAATTGAAACAGCCGGCGGTCGTGCATTGGGGATCGTCGGCGACGTAACCCGCCCAGAGGACGTCGCACGGGTTGTAGACTCTGCAGTGAAGCGTTTCGGCCCGGTAACGCTGCTGGTCAGCAACGCAGGAATACCCGGTCCGTTCGCTCCACTTTTTGCTGCGGATCTCGCGGAATGGTGGTTTGCCCAGGAGGTCCATATTCGCGCCCCGTTTATGTTCATACGATCGGTGCTGCCTTCGATGATCGAAAGGCGCGCCGGCTGTATCATCGTTGTCTCTGCTATCGGCTCCTATCGTGTAGACAGCGGTATGTCCGCCTATTGTCTGGGAAAAACTGCACAAAACCGGCTGGTTCAGCTGGTGGCTGCGGAAGTCAAAGAGTTCGGCGTCGATGCCTTTTCTATTGATCCGGGTTTCGTTGTTACCGGCCTGGCGGAGATTACGATGCGTGATCCCGGTGCGCAGCGCTGGAAACCCGAAATAATCGAGCGTATAAAGGAGCGCAAAGCCGATCCCAATTCGGTCTTGGATCTGGACCGCTGCGCGCAGAGGTGCGTGGATCTTGCCTCGGGCCGCTATCGTGCTTTGTCCGGGTGCTACCTTGAATTGACGGATAACCTGGATGAGATGCTGAAGGATGCAGGCGAATCCAGGTCGATGGTGGGTCTGCCCGTGCAGGCCGAACATTATATACAGGAGATCTAAATGACAACCGAAGAAGAGATTGCCGCATTAAAAACCCAGGTGGCGGAACTGGCGCACCGCACGGGAGTTCTGGAGGATATCCAATCCATTCGCACTCTCCAATTTAAATACGGCTACTACTTCGATCGGTGGCTGTTTGGGGAGGTCATCGACCTGTTCGCGGAAGATTGCGAGCTGCACTTTTTAAACGGCATATTCAAAGGAAAAGCAGGAGTGCGACGAATGTTCGGCGGGGGAATGGGAATCTCCGGCCCGGAATATGGAGTGCTGACAGACCACTTGATGGTGCAGGATATCGTGGACGTTGCGCCGGATCGCATGACTGCCAAGGGACGTTTTCGCTGCTTCCTCATGGGTGGAATTCACGAGACGAAGCCGGAAAAGACTCCGATCCCCAGCCAGTTTTGGGAGGGAGGAATTTACGAGAATACCTACATCAAGGAAAACGGCGTGTGGAAGTTCAAGGTGTTCAACTACAATCTTGTCTGGCAGGCAGAATACGACAAGGGTTGGGCCCACTCCGAACTAAAGCTGCTGATGGTGTCGCCGTTTACAAAGACGTATCCGGAAAATCCACGCGGTCCGGATCTGCTTAAAACTGAACCCTTCCAGTTCTGGCCGAACACGTTTATCGTTCCGTTCCACTATCCGCATCCGGTAACAGGGAAGAAATAGAAACAAAAAACGCCACGGATTCCACGGCGCGACCGGGGCCGCAACCAAACGAAAGTGTAGAACCTCTATTGAACATGTGGGGACGGCTCTCCAGAGCCGTCCCGCCCGAGCGATCATAAGACTGAAAACCCGGACGGGTCTGGAGACCCGTCCGCACATGTTTTATCAATTTGCTGAAAAAGCAAGAAACTGCACGTTTGTTATCACGGATTCCACAGATTCCAAATCCGTGAAATCAGTGGCGTTTTTTGGGGGAATTCTGATGGATGATATTAAGAA
>JBEKKY010000189.1:0-9598 GCA_050010475.1 Acidobacteriota bacterium
GGCCGTCAGGCCGGGATAGGCTTGCGAAGCGATAGAGCGCTGAAGGCGCGGCACCATTGGCGCTTCACGTGCCGCACCTTCGGCGCTCAATTTCGTCATATCCTTTACCCCGGCCTGACAGCCGGGGCTATTCACTGGCGGCCCTTCGGGCCTCAAACGACATGCGCATTTATTTAGGACGCTTTGTATAAATAAGCAGATGAACCAACGTGTAATTATGTGCGTGACTTTCTAATATCCTTGCGCAATTTGCTCGCCTTGTACTGTCCACGAACCCAGTCTAAGCCATGGAAGGAGGTTTCATCCAGAAGACGCAGGATTCATGCAGGATGATGCTTCTAGAGCGTTGACTTTGGGGATTGTTCGCGATAGCTTCTGGCCGTTACAACAGAAAACAGCCGTCTCATTGCCGCATCATTCCAATTCGGTGAGGATACTTTTGTGGACCAACATAAAGTCGACATGTTTTTGATGTCATACGGCAGGTACTTCGAGGGTTTCCAGCTTATTGCAATCCGGGAGCGTCTTCTTGCACTGGATGATTCGAAGTTGATTAATCTGCAAGCTGCGGACCTGAAGGATCCGTCAACGATGCTCATTGTCTCGATTATCGGTGGGCATTTTGGCGTTGACCGGTTCCTGCTTGGCGAGGTCGGACTTGGGATTGCTAAACTACTGACGTGCGGAGGCCTTGGAATCTGGACGATTGTTGACTGGTTTCTGATTCTGGGTCGCACGCGCGACATCAATCTGCACAAGCTTCAGCAGGTTCTTTACTGATCGCCGGATGAGCAGAAGAGGTTTGTACTGGTTTCTAGGATCGCTCTCGTTTGCAGGCTATATCTGGCTTGCATGGAACGGGACGGGACTCTCTTCTCGTCTGCCGGTTCCAGGGCTCTGTATGTTTAAAGCCTTTACCCATCTGCCCTGTCCCTCGTGCGGAGCGACGAGAGCGATCCTGCTCCTGCTGAATGGTCACATTGCCGAATCACTGTTTCTTAATCCGCTAGGCGTATTTCTTTTTCTTGCTCTTGTTTTAATTCCCCTTTGGCTTGCGGCAGATCTGCTCATGAAAAAAGATAGTTTGCACCGATGCTATATGGGGATGGAACGGTTGCTCCGGCAGAGGGCTTGTCTCTCAATACCTTTGATCTTGCTGGTCGTTGTGAATTGGGTTTGGAATATTGTGAAAAGACTCTGAATCGGTCCTCTACGCTGGCCGAAAACCTGGCGCCCTGCGGCGCTTCCTGTTTTTGCACGAACGTGGTGTATCCCGGAATAGCAGAGCCGGTACTGCTGCAATGCGAATAGCAAAAGCTCTTTCAACCGCGAAAAACACGAAAAAAGCAAAGACGCCACGGATTTCACAGATTCGAATCCGTGGAATCCGTGAAATCCGTTGCGTTTTTTCAGATCAATAGGAGAACCAAGGCGGTTATAAAGATATTGAGGATGGAGACCGGGAGAAGAAACTTCCACCCGAGCCGCATCAACTGATCATAGCGGAAACGGGGGAGCGTCCAGCGAATCAGAAGCAGGAACCAGCAGAAGAAGAACACCTTGAATGCAAAGGCAATCATCTGAAGGATGGTCACAAGAAGGTGCGGCAATGCATGAAAGGCGCCCCACGGAAGATGAAATCCGTCGGACTGAAGATAAGGGATCTGCCACCCTCCGAAAAACAAGGTTGCGATCAGCGCGGCAATCAAAATCGTCTCAATAAAATCCGCCATGAAGAACGCGCCGAATTTCATGCTGCTGTATTCGAGAAAGTAACCGATGATTTCGGATTCTCCCTCCGGCAAATCAAACGGAACGCGTTTGGTTTCGGCAAGCCCTGCCGTGACAAAAAGAATGAATCCCAGCGGCTGAAGAAAAATGCCCCATTTCGGCAGCCAACCCCATAGAAGAGCGCCCTGCGCTCTGTTCAGCTCGCCGAGATCCAGCGTGCCAAAAATCATCAGAAGCCCGACCAGTGTTGCGCCCATGGTGATTTCGTAGCTGATCATCTGGCTGGAGGCGCGCAGCCCTCCCATGAATGCGTACTTATTGTTTGAAGAAAAGCCGGCCAGAAATGTTCCGTAGATGCCAAGAGACATCATGGCGAAAACAAAGAGCAACCCGACATTCAAAGGAAGGACCAGCAGCTCAATTTTGCGCCCGGCGATCTGGATCGAATCGCCAAACGGAATGGCGGCAAAGCTCATCAATGCGAAGAACAGCGCGGCCATTGGAGCCGCCGTGTGCAACAGCTTGTCGCCTCCGGGCGGGACATAATCCTCTTTGAAGAACATCTTCAGCGCGTCGGTAAGAATATGCGGCAGGCCAAAAGCTCTCACCCCCAGGATCGGGGCGCGGTTCGCGCCGAGACGATCCTGCATGACGGCCGATTGCTTTCGCTCCATCCAGGTCAACAGGGAGGTGAGCGTGAGCACGCACGTCAGAAAGAACAGAGCTTTTATTAATGCAATCAACACATTGAACCACATATGTTGGATTTCCCGGATCATCGGGGTCGGGGTCGGAATCGGTATCGGGGNNCCCACCCCGACCCCGATTAAAATTTATTGATCGGATCCCTGCTTCAGCAACTGCCCGCTGTCTCCAACGCTCTCCCAGGTCATCCCAGCAAAAGCCTCAACCGACTTCCCGATCTCACAAAATACTTCTTCCGCAGAAGCACCGGACAGGGTAAGCCCAAGTTCCGCCGCCAGGCGGGCAATGATCTCAAGATCAGGCAACGATTGCCCGATCGGAGAAACCGCGGGGTGAATTTTCTGCACTCGTCCCTGGAGATTTGTAAATGTTCCTTCTTTTTCGGCATAGACCGCCGCGGGAAGCTGAATGTGCGCCAAACCTGCCGTCGGCTGATCCCAGGATCCATCGAAGACCACGCAATCCACCTTGCTCAGTGCTTCCCGTATGCGCTCGAGTTCATATCCGCGTGTCAAATCGTGCTGAAAGATATAAAGCAAGCGGATGCGTCCCGCGGCGCAAGCCCGGAGGAGTTCTTCACAACCGGGGCCTGCGGGGTAGAGCACGCCGGCGCCAAATGTGTTCGGGTTCTTATCGGCCGTGATTAAAAAATCGTCAGAATATCCGGGCGTGTTGTCCGGCACCCGGCTTTCGATATTTTCAATCCGGAGGCGATCGCGGAAAAGCTGACGAACTCGAAACAGCTCTTCATTGGTCATCTTGGGCGAAATCAGCACGGCAATCCCTGGCGGGCCGTCAGTCGCCAGAATCTGACCGATCGATTTGGAAACTCTGGAAATCGCCTCCGCACATGGGATTTCCCGGTATTCTTCTCCTTCTTTGACCAAAGGAACTTTCAAACGGTTCGGCGCGTCAATGGAATGGTACGAATAGCGCCCCTCATCGCAAATCCAGTGGCCGTTCACCGCCGCGTTGTACCGGGGCTTCAAACGATGGACCCGCTGATCGTGATAGCGCGGATTGAAACGCTCGTTGAAGTGGATATCGATGTTGCAGCCTCTGCTGCATCCGGGACAAATGGACGACGCACTCCCCAGGAACCAGACTCTGCATTTAAATCGGAAATCACGGTCGGTCAGGGCGCCCACCGGGCAGATATCGACCACGTTCCCGGAGTAGGGATTTGAGAGCTCATATCCCGGGAGCACGTCGATCTCGCTTCGATGGCCTCGGTCGATGACTCCCAACTCGCCGGTTTTGGAAATCTCGCGCGTGAAGCGGACACAGCGCGTGCACAGGATGCACCGCTCCTGGTCCAGCATCACGTATGGGCCGATCGGTCGCGCTTTCTTCCGCTTGGTTTTGTTCTCGTCGAAACGCGGATCATAAAGCCCATGTTCCATGTAGTAGTTCTGAAGTTCGCACTCGCCGGACTGGTCGCAGACCGGGCAATCGAGCGGATGGTTCGCGAGCAGAAACTCCAGGACGTAGCGACGGTTCTGCAAAGTTTTGGTTGTCCGGGTTTGGACAATCATTCCTTCCGCGACGGGGGTCGCACAGGACGGCTGCAGTTTGGGATTTTTTTCGATTTCGACCAGGCACATTCGGCAACTGCCGACAACCGAAAGGCCGGGATGATAGCAATAACGAGGAATCCGGATCCCCGCCGCCTCGGCCGCTTCAATGATCAGCGTTCCTTTCGGCGCCTGAATTTTCTGCCCGTCAATAGTCAGTTCGACCGTTTCGGCCACCATAACCTCAAATTTTAGGCCCGATGCGCGGCTGCCGCTTATTGATTGGATAATCTTTTCGCAGAGGATGCCCCTCGAATCCCTCGTACATCAGAATTCGCTTCAGATCCGGATGCCCTGCAAATCGGATTCCAAACATGTCCCACACTTCGCGTTCCAGCCAATTCGCGGATCCCCACCAGGGCGTCAGCGAATCGACGACCGGATCAGCACCGCCAACCGGCACCTTCAGGCGAAAGCGGCGGTTGAACGGCAGAGATAAAAAGTGGTACACGAGGTCAAACCGCGGATTCCGTTCCGGATAATCGAGCGCTGTGATATCGATCAGGACATTAAACTGCAGGCGCGAATCATTCTTTAAGAAACCGATCACCTTGGACAGAAACTCCGGTCGAATGATCGCCGTCGGATCTCCCTGAGGCAGCAGTGTATCCAGAACGGCCTCGGCGAAATTTTCCCGCAAAAGCCGGAGAGCGTAATCGGGAGCTTCCTGGTTCTCTATTCCCATTCCAGTGCGCCGATCTTCCAGGCGTAAATAAAGCCTGCGCCCGCGATGACAAAGAAGACGAACATTTCAAAAAATCCGTACAATCCGAGAGAGCGGAACACAACCGCCCATGGAAAAAGGAATGCCAGCTCCACGTCGAAGATGATGAAGAGCATCGCAATGACGTAGAAATGCACCGTCATGGCGCCTTGTTTGTATCCGTCCGAAGGAAACCCGCATTCAAATGGAGTGTCCTTGACCGGGTTCCGCTTCCTGGGACCGAGATACACAGATGCCAGAATGAAGAGAACGGCGACGGACCCGACGAGGACCGCCATGACACATAATGGAATCAACGGGTTCATACTGGCTACTCTACAGGATGCAGGACGCAGGATGCAAGATGTAGGTGACATAAAGCAAGTAATGCTCGGGATCAGAATCGGTATCGGCTTTCCCGGCTACGGCCCGGACTCCTATTTTTCCTGTATCCCGTATCCTGCATCCTGTATCCTGCATGATTGAAGCAAGGAGACTGAAATGCGAATTCGACTTGTCCTGTTTTTGTTGGCGACCCTGGCCCTGGGCGGCATTGCCCCGGCTCTTGTGCAAGAGACCGATTCATCCGCGTTGCTCAAAACCGCGGATGAGATGGTACAGGTTACGGCCCGCCTTCGCAGCCTTCAGCCGAAATCCCCGATTTCACGCGGCGTCAAAAGCAGGGCGGAAATTTCCCAGTACCTGGACGAAGACGTCCGGGATAACTACAGCCAGAGCGAACTACAGGAAGAGGGTAAACTGCTTCGCATCCTCGGTCTCATGCCCGCCTCGATTGATTACAAGGAATTAGTTCTGAAGCTATACACGGAGCAGATTGCCGGGTTTTATGATCCCGCTAAAAAAACCTTTTACATCGCCTCATGGCTCCCGACCGACGAACAAAAGCCGACGATGGTTCACGAGTTGGATCACGCCCTTCAGGATCAGTATTTCAATATAGAGAAGATACGCAAGGAAGACCTCCTGCGGCACAATGACGATGAGGCTTTGGCCCACGAAGCGTTTCTGGAAGGGGAAGCGATTGCTGTAATGCTCAATTACCAGCTCGAACCGGTAAAGAGAACTTTCTCACAGCTGCCGGACCTCGCCTCCGTCATGGGGCTCATGCTGACGAGCATGAAGTCTCAGTTCCCGGTATTCAATGGCGCACCCCCATTTCTGCAGGAGACTCTTTTCTTCCCCTACAGGTATGGCGCCGGGTTTTTGCAGAAGATCTGGATGCAGAATCCCTCATGGGAGACTGTCAACAAAGTCTATTCCGATCTTCCGGCTTCAACCGAACAGATCATGCACCCGGAAAAATATTACGGCGCCCGGGACAATCCGAAACCGGTGGACGCAGCGCCGATCGTCGCCAAGTTGGGCGGCGGCTGGAAGGTTGAATACAAGAATATTTTGGGAGAGTTTTCTCTGGGCCTTCTGCTGAGCCAGCAACTTTCTGAGGAGCATTCCCGGAGATCGGCGGCAGGCTGGGGCGGAGATCAGGTATTGCTTCTGGAAAACGGCGCGGGCAAGAATGCCGTTCTGGTCGACACGGTCTGGGATAATGCGGATGAGGCGGAGAAGTTCTTTCAGTCCATCCAGGCATGGTTTCTCAAAAGGTATCCCAATGCGGGCAAATCGGATGAAACCCCGGCCGGATTTTCCTTGACTCAGGACAAAGAGATTCACTCACTCCGGCATGAGGGCGCCGAGGTTCGATTCATTATCGGACTGCCTGAATCGGATGCAAAACTGCTGGCGGGGTTTTAAAATAAAAAAGCCGGAAGCGAAGCATTCGAAGGGCCAGGCCCTTTGTTTTCATTCTGGCTTCCAGCTCCGGGCTTCTTTTTTAATTTCTTACAACGTGAGTGCCGGAGTGCCGATCGTGAAAGCACCGGCTTTCCTTGTCGAAGAGACTCGACAAAAGACCAATTCCCAAGCCGAGAAGAGAGGCAAGGTGCGCGCAGCACCGTCCCAGAATCTGAGGCATCGTGGGGCGCTTCTCATCCCTTCCAACTACACGCAAGTCTGTGATCATCATTCCCACGGTCTGGTTCGAGGAAGAAAGAAAGAAAAGCGAGTACAGGAAGTAATTCAGCAGAAACAACACTGAAAAATCTATCAGGCTGATCCAATCCAGCGCGACGATCCCGGAAAAGAAATCGGCCGCCAGGATGAAAATTCCCGTGCAGAGCACAACAATGATCAAATCGACCAGGCCGGACAAGGTCCGCGAGAGCAGGATCAGCTTTCCTTCTTGATCCGGAGCCGGATTCGGCTCGTAACGCGGAATTTCGGCAATGCCGGATGAGATGTTCAACTGGGAAACCTGCTTCGAAACGGCGCTGTCGATCAGGTTTCGGATTTCCTGCGGATCTGTCGGCTGAAGGGGCGTTTCAGCCGAATGCGTCCCCGGCGCCAACGGTTCCAGAGCCTTTTGCCTGGGGGGAGGAACAAACGGCGGCTGAGGCTTGCGCGCCGGCAATCGCCCGAGAAGCTTGGCCTGCAGCTCATTCAGGCTTTCGGCGGGTTTTGTTTGCGGTCCGGGCAAGGATGCTGCTTTGCGCTCCTGGCGAGCCGCCTCCGTCGCCTCCCTTCTGTGTTTTATCTCGTTCAGCCGTTGCGACAGTTCCTGCCGCCATTGGGGGATATCGCTTTTCGGACTCTCTGGGGCGCCTTCCGCATAGTCGACTTCAATCACCCCGGAATAGCTCCCGGAATTTTCCTCCGCCGCTGATGGCGCCTTGCGGGCCACGGCTTCTTGGCAGTCCTCAGACTCGAGTGTGGAGGATTCTCCGGCTCTGTATCCGCAAATGAGACACGTGCCGGAGGGGCCGATCTCATCACTTTGGCATTGAGGACAACCCATGTTGAGCTTGCTCCTGCGGGATTCAGATGCAGGATACAAGATCCAGGATGCAGGATGCAAGATCCAGTATGCGGTGCCTGTATCCTGCATCCCCTATCTGCTATACTTCCGCCGGAGGCCGAATTGATATGACAATCGGGAAGCGATCGCTTGTAGTCGGTTCGCTCATTGTCGTCGCTTCCGTCCTCTACGGAGCCGCCAAATATTACTCTCCCTCGCTGGTATTCCTCGTTGTAGAACAGTCGCTGATACAAAAAGCCCCATCGCAGGTCGATCGCGCCCTTTTGCATGAACGTCTTCGCGCACAGATAGCTGAAGCTCCAGACAAAGACTCACAAATGCAAACGCTGTTCCGAATTTCGGAATACGTGGAAAAAGTTCAGTATCTGACATTGGAGCAGCTCGACCAGCTCCTGCCCGTTCAAAATCGGGGAGGCGCGGATTCTCATTCAAGGGCTGTCCGATAAGATTCACAATTGGGGACGCGCCCCTGTTTAGGCTTCCAGCCATGGTGGAGCCAAGGCATTCACACCAAACAGGGGAGCCTCCCCGAAGGGGAAAATTGGGAAAATGTTTTAAGTTTTTGTTAATAAGTTGGAACTTTTCCCCCCTGAAAACTGTCTGAAAAAGAGGGCACGTGTTACATTCAAGCGCAGACATGGATAGGATCATGTACCCGGATGAACTGGCGCTGGCTAAACAAAACGGTGCGGTAACGGAAAGGTCAATCCTGGAACAGGTTGACTCCGGGATCGGATTGACCTTTGAGGAGCTTTTCGAGCGCTACAGCTCGATGGTTTCCAGCCTCGCTTTCCGTATCCTTGGAGATCAGCAGGAGGCCCTGGATGTTTCGCAGGAGGTATTCCTCACGATCTTTCGCAAGATGGATTCCTTTAGAGGAGAATCTTCTTTAAAGACCTGGATATACCGAATAGCAGTCCACCGGGCAGCGAACCGCTTCCGTTGGTGGAACAGGCTCAGACGTCGAGGAACGGTATCGCTGGAAGAGCATCTGGCCAAGAACTCCGAGCGTGAATTCAGCGGAGATCTGAATTCCGGAATTCAGAGTCCGGAGGAGGCTCTTCTACAGCAGGAAGAGCGCACGGAAATTGAGCGATTGCTTCTCCAATTGCCTGTCCAGCAGAGGATTGCGGTGGTGATGCGCGATATCGAGGGACTGTCTTACGAAGAAATCGCGGAATCGATGCAAATAAACGTCGGCACGGTTAAATCCCGGATTGCCAGAGGGCGGGAAACTCTTAAACGTCATTTGAAGGGAGTCCACAGCTGAACCGAGGTCGCCATGTTATGTGAAACAGTGTTGCCATTGCTGTCGGAGTTTTTCGACGGGGTCCTTGATGCCGATACCGCAGCTCAGGTGTCTCAGCACCTCAGCCAGTGTCAGCACTGCCGGAGGGAACTCGACAGTTTAGCGGACCTGCACAACCGATTGAGGTCGCTGGATAGAATGCAGGCTCCGGAATATCTGCGCAGATTGGTGCAGCGGCGAATTGCCAGGGAACCTTGGCGCGCGCGCGTGCGCAATGAGCTTTCACGTTACTGGTCCATCATCCGCACCACCGAGGGGATGTGGTATGCGACAAGAGTGTTGGGAACCATAATGGCCGCCATATTCTTTCTCACGATTTCCAGCGCAATCACTCCCCTTTACCTCCGGACCGAATCCCCGGTGAACACAACGGGCTGGGCCTCCCTGCGGCCGGCAGTGGGGGTAAGCGTTTTGAACAGACTTGGAATGACGCAGCCTCCGTTGAAAATGGCCGGCCGAAGCGGTCCCGCCGCCATTAACGATCTCTACCTGGTGGAATACGGGCAAAAGGAAAGCGCTTCGCGCGAGGCGAAAGACGACAGCTTTTCCGTTGTAACCGTGGTGGATCGTAGCGGCTCCGCAAAGGTTCAGAGCGTAATCCAGCCTCCATCGGATAAAACCCTGCTCAGCGACTTCAATGAGATGATTTCGTCGGCGCGTTGCCGCCCGGCGAGCGAGAACGG
>JBEKKY010000190.1:0-6997 GCA_050010475.1 Acidobacteriota bacterium
CGACCAGCTTCAGCACCTCGTCGAGATTGTTCCGTTGAGTTTCCACAGAGGCGTTTGCCCCGGCAGAGGATCCGGACACAGACACCCTGGCTTTTAGCCGGTCCAGTGCATCGCTGATTTGTTGACGCGTATGCTTGGCGGTTCCTCTCATCAGCATCGAGCCTGCGGCATTCGCAGTGACGTTAAGGTTTCTCAGGCTCTCTTCAGCGCCGAAGTGCAACCTCACTTGCGCCATGACTGTGGAACCGCGGGTTTTCTTCGACAGCAACGCCACTTTCAAACCGGACGGGAGTGAAAAGCGATGCGTGCGCGATTCTATATTCGCATTGGAAGGATCGAAAGCTTCTCCAACGGAAGCCGCCTCCGCTCCCTTATAATCCTTGACTATTGACGCTACGTCCGGCGTGGGCGGAATCTCAGATCGATCGGGCGCTTTGGTTGGATAGAACAGCCCCAACGTTCTGTTGGAAGGTTTTAGATATGCGGCGGCCACCCGCTGAACATCTTCAAGTTTAACGGCTTTCAACCGGTCGCGGTTGAGGAAGAACAGCCTCCAGTCTCCCGTGGCTATTGGGCTGCTAAGCGCCAGCCCGATCCGTTCCGTGTCGTTGAGAACCAGGTCGATATTTTTCAGCTCCGCCGTCCGGGCGCGCTCCAGTTCCTCGCTGGTGAAAGGCTTGGCAGCGGCCTTCTCCACCGTCTCCAGCAAAATATCCCGCGCTTCTTCCAGAGAATTTCCTTCGCGAACTTCCATGATAAATACGGCGACGCCCGGATATCGCGCGCCGATAGTTCCCGCGTCGACGGAACTGGCTTTCTTTGTTTCTACCAGCGCCTTGTACAGCCTGCCTGAGGGGGTATCCCCCAGGATATCCGTCAGAATATTGATTGCTGCATAATCCGTGTGGAGACCGGATGGGATGTGGTAAACGGCGATCGCTGCCTGAGTATCTCCGACACGGCGCAAAGTTACCGTCCGCTCTCCGTCCTGCGTGGGCTCGACGGTATAGAATTTGGGAAGTGCGCGAGCCGGTTTGGGAATGGACCCGAACTTGCTGACAATGAGCGAGAGGGTTTTAGGTTCATCGATTTTCCCGGCCACGACCAGGACGGCATTGTCGGGCTGATAAAACATGCGATAAAAAGCCTGCAGCCGCTCGATCGGCACATTCTCGATGTCGGAGCGCGCGCCGATGGTCGATTTCCCGTAGTTATGCCAGAGATAAGCAGCAGAAAGAATCCGTTCCAGCAGCACATTGGTAGGGCTGTTCTCTCCCATTTCAAACTCGTTGCGCACCACGGTCATTTCGCTATCGAGATCTTTTTTGGCAATAAACGAGTTGACCATGCGGTCCGCTTCGAGATCGAGCGCCCAGTCCAGATTTGTATCGTTGGCCTGAAACGTTTCGAAATAATTCGTACGATCGGTGGAGGTAGTTCCGTTCGGGCGCGCCCCATGTTCCGTCAATTCCTGAGCGATATTGGTGTGCTTGGGCGAGCCCTTGAACATGAGATGTTCCAATAAATGGGCCATGCCCGTTTCCCCGTAATCTTCGGAAGCAGAGCCCACCTGGTAAGTCATATTGACCGTGATGGTCGGCTTCGTGGGTTCCGGAAAAAGCAAAACTCTCAATCCATTCGGAAGATGATATTCCGTAAACCCTTCCACTGAAGCCACTTTTTCCACACCGGCCGGAAGGGTCCCGCTTTGAGCCGATGTCGGTTTGCCTGCCTGCGCCGGCGCGCTTTGCATCCCGCCGTAGCAGGTCAGGGTGATGATAAGGGCAAACAACGAGATCAGTCTGACGAACTTCCGTGATCGATCGAGCATTGTAATGCCTCCTGTGGATTGGACTTCTAAAAAGCAGGTTGGTGCAATACTGAAAGATAGAACACGACTCTTAGTTACTATGGAAAATAGTTAAATCCAGCTAATTCTCGTATACGGTCCGTATTTGGTAAAGGTTCCTATATAATTCCAGGGACACGGTTAGATCCGGTAATATAAAGCGATCTAAAGCTGGAGGGCTTCTTTGTTCGGACTGCTCATTTTGATTTTGGTTCTGTATCTGCTTTTCAACCCGAAAGTGTTGCCTGGCTTGGGAACCCGGCTTGGAAATCAGTCTCGTAAACCTGCGCGACAGGCCAGGTGGATGTGGGCCTCGTTCGCCGGCACGGAGGATGAATCGATTCGGGCGGAACAGGAATATGGGCAGGAATGCGCCCGCGTTTTCGCGGCGCAGTTCCGCGGCAAAGTTTCACAAACAGACCGGGACCTGGTCGCGAATATTGGAGCCAAATTGGCGGAAGCCGTCAAGGATCCGCGCCGCAAATTTGAGTTCGCTGTTGCGGATTCAACTCTTGCCAATGCCTTTGCACTTCCCGGAGGATATGTCTTCATCACCAAATCGCTGCTGGATCTGTGCGAAAGAAACCAGAACGAGATTGCATTTTTTCTGAGCCACGAAATCGGACACGTTCTGCGAGGCCACGCGAAGGACCGCATGACGGCAGATACACTCCTGAACGCGGTGGGGGCGCGGCTTCCGGCGGCCGGGCAGATGCTCCGACATTTGCTCAGCAAGGGATATTCCAGAATGCAGGAAGCGGAGGCCGATCAGGAAGCGTTTCGACTGGCAGCCCGTGCCGGATTCGATGCTCATGCATCGGTTAAGGCATTGGAGCGCCTGGGCCAGGTTGCCCCGTCTTCATCCGGTTTAATGGAGTACCTGTCCTCTCATCCACCAATCTCCGAGCGGATTCAGGAATTGAAAAAGTGTATTGGCGATTGCCGCTGACGTGCTGGCGAAGCCGTGGAGTGCGGCAGCTGGCTGCCGCCTTATTGCACTTGGTTTGGCCCGGATTCCGAAATTGGAAACACAGCCTGCGCATGATGAACGAGGCCCGAAGGGCCGGCAGTGGCTAGGCCCGGCCGTCAGGCCGGGGTAAGGGATAGAATACCATTGAGCACCGAAGGTGCGGTACCTGGAGCCCCATTGTGCCGCGCTTTCGGCGCTCTTTCTTTCTGCCTGCTATCCCGGCCTGACGGCCGGGCCTAGCCACTGCCGGCCCTTCGGGCCTGATTCATTTGTGCGCATTCATTTATGACGCTATAGTCCGGGATGCGGGCTACAACACTGCCTTAAGAAGAAAGGACCACGCTGCGGTAGTCGCAATGGAGAGCACAATCCCGAGGCTGACCATCATATTTGAAATGCGCGGATTCAATTGATATTCGGAGGCGATAATCGCGGAGGTGATCATCGGCGGCATCGCGGCTTCGAACACGCCGGCCTGTGGGATGATTCCCTTGAGTTGAAATGCGAGCGCCGCGAAGAAAACCAGAGCGGGAGCAACCAGCAGTTTGTAAACGAGCCCAAGCGAGAGCGACGGCAACTCATCTCTCAACCCCGAGAATCGAATCTGCAATCCGACCGAGAAGAGCGCGAGTGGCACGAGAGTTCCCGCAAGCTTGGTCAGCAGAGGATTGAACGGCGCAAGACTCATAAACCGGGGGAGCACCAGTGCGGCAATAAAAGCAAGAAAAGGAGGAAAACGGAGCAGGCTTCTGAATATTTCCCTTCTACCGGAATCGGCGCTGTGCGATGCATTCAAGGCCGTCATCACCCCGATCGTCCACAGCACTAAAAAACTGAACTGATCGCAGATGACGGCAATTCGCAATCCTCGGTCGCCGAAATATGCTTCCGTCAGCGGGAAGCCGAGGAATGACGTATTCCCCAATCCGGCGGTCAGCAGCAGGGCAGCAAAGGTTCTCTTTTCTCGAGCGAACCGTCGTGCAAAGAGTTTCAGAGTAATCCAGGCTCCAACCCATACCAGGAACGGCATTGCCATCGGGAGGATCAGTGCGCTGCTCCATCTGATGGTGGGAATGTAAAGGAGCGCCACCGCCGGTTGTGCAATGTACAGGATCCACGTGTTGATCCCTTTATGCGAATTTTCCGGAAGAATCCCGGCCGATCGAAGAATCGGGCCGGCAACAAGGCAGAGCGCAATCAGAAAAAAGTTCATGAAGCTCCCACCAGGGTCTACCAGGAAAAATCGAGCACGGGCTTTAGATTACAAAAACGGATGTGAAAAGGCGAGCGGGTGCTGCGGACATACGGCCGGGATAAGCACAGGCAGCACCCGTTTGCGGGTGTCGGCGAGTTGAATTATAAAAACCGAGAACTTATTCCTTGCTGAATCCAGAGTTATTTCAAAGCGGAATCCGACAGCTTAAACTCCACTGAATCCTGGTCCCCCTTGATAAGAAACGGATGGCTGAGATCCAGCTTTTTTTCAACCTGGAGAAGTCCCTGGATTTTTTGACCTTTGGTAACTACGCCTTTTGTGAAATTCTGGATGTTGACCGGTTCGCAAGCGAACGTTTGTCCATCCTGCACAACTGAGAAGCTGTTGTTGAGCGTTATGGTCGAATCGGGCGTCATCGTAACGAAAAATACGGTGGCCTGGCTTGCCCGTGCTTTTATGGAATATTTGCTTGGGCCAGTGAAGAGCATGTCAATCGTTTTATCGTTCAGAAGCATGAAGTCGAACCTCGCTCCGTTGATCCTTCCGGAACGGCTGAAATCCGCGATAAGTGCTTTTGAGGCTTTGGCGTCCGTTTGGGAATGAACGTTTTGAGATACCGCCAGAGTGAGCACAAAAAAGCACAAAAGAGCCAGTGTAATAATCTTTTTCATTGTTGGTGAATTCTCCTTGGGAAAATCCTGTAGGCGAGCTTCAACCCTGAAGCAACCGCAAAGAAAATAGTGCTTATTCCGCAAAGATGCAAGCTAATATTTGTTTAGATTCTTGAGATTGGTTAAGGATAACTCGGAGAAAAAACGCCACGGATTTCACGGATTCCACAGATTCTGATCCGTGGAATCCGTGAAATCCGTGGCGTTTTTGGCTTTTAGATTTTTCCGCGGGCCCATTTGGGCCGGGACTCAATCCTTTATCAAGAACCGTTTTGAGTTTAAACTCGGATTCAAAACAGGAGGCTTAGTCCCTTGGAAAATTCAAAATTCCTTGAATGGGCGCGCGAAATTCAGGCCCTTGCTCAAACCGAATGTCATTATGCCAGGGATGAATATCAGCGGGACCGCTGCCGGAGACTGATGGAAATTGCCGCTGAAATGATCAGTGATAAAACGGGAGTCGAATTCCATGCAGTATCGAAGGCGTTCACCTCGCAGGTTGGATATGCGACTCCCAAGATCGACGTGCGCGCAGCCGTGTTTAAAGGGGAAAAGCTGCTCCTGGTGCGCGAGAGACTGGATGGCGGGTGGACAATGCCCGGAGGCTGGGCCGATGTGGGAGACTCGCCTTCCAAAGCCGCCGAACGCGAAACCTGGGAGGAGGCCGGATTTCATGTGAAAGCCGGAAAAATCGTCGGCGTCTACGATGCCAACCGCGTAAACCCGCTCGAGATCTTTCATGCTTTTAAAATAGTATTCCTCTGCAATATTCTTGACGGGGAGGCTCGTCCGAGCCGGGAAACTTCCGAAGTCGCGTTTTTTGCCGAGGATTCCATCCCGGCGCAGTTTTCGGGCGAACGCACGACGGCGCGCCACATCAGAGATGTCTTTGCCGCGCTCCGGGATCCTGGGATTCCAACGGTGTTTGATTGAACTCAAAGGCTCCAAAACTCCAGGACACGAGAAAACATGTCGGAATTTAAAGAGATCCGAGCAGCACTGCAGTCATTGGCAGATCCTGAAAAGATAAAGATATATGCAGGGTATTTCAAAACCGGCCCGGGAGATTATGGGGAAGGGGATCGGTTTTATGGCGTAAGCGTTCCGAAGATCCGGAAAATCGTCCGAGCCCGTAGGCAGGCGGCCGATGGCGACATTCTGAAACTGCTCCGGTCTCCATATCACGAAGAGCGGCTTACGGCTCTGCTGATCCTGGTTGAACAATACCGGCGTGGAGACGCATCCCGGAAAAAAGCCGTTTACGAATTCTACCTTGCCAATACTTCCCGGATTAACAGTTGGGATCTTGTCGATGCCACGGCGCACCACATTGTCGGAGATCATGTTTCCGGAAACGACCGCTCTGTGCTGGCAAAACTCGCGCTCTCGGAAAGCCTCTGGGAGAGACGGATCGCAATGATTTCAACCGGCTATTTCATCCGGCGGGGAGAAAGCCGTGAAGCTCTGCACATTGCCGAACTGCTGGTGAACGATCCTCACGATCTGATTCACAAGGCTGTCGGCTGGATGCTGCGCGAGGTGGGGAAGCGCTGCTCGATGGAAAGTGAATGCAGTTTCCTCGACAAATATGCGGCCGTGATGCCTCGCACCATGCTCCGCTACGCGATTGAACGCTTCCCTCAGAAGTTGAAGGCGAAGTATATGCAGTCGCCGGGCGCTTCGTAGGGCGACCGGCCCGATCGCTCCTGCACTTTTAGATACAACCCCTGTGGCAGAGCCGTATTCCCAAAGCGCTGAAAGCGCGGAGCAGCAAAGCCCAGGGTGAAGGAGTACGCGCAGCGTGCTCCGGAACCCTGGGTTTGGAATGGGATTCGGTTAAGCCCCGAGTCCGAAATTGGAGATGACGCAATAAAAAGCGCCGAAGGCGCGACGCAGCGAAGCCCAGGGTGCAGGAGACCGCGAAAGCGGGCTCCGGAACCCTGGGCATAGAGTGGGTCCCGTGGAGCCCTGTAAGGGCGACACAGGTTGTTAAATTTCTTGACCTCAATCAAGATTGTTTTGCACTCCTAATCGAGAACGATCTGCGAATACCTGCTTCGCCCTTTCAGGGCTTTCTTTCCTTTCGTCCTAACCCAGGGCTCCGGCCGCTTCGCGGCCTCCGCCCTGGGCTTTGCTATGCCGCGCTTTCAGCGCTTGGTGCAGGTCTCCTTAGCTTGACGCGCATGCCCTCCGGGGCTGAGCTTGATCAACACCGGAATGGGGCTTAATACTTCGGTGAGAGCGGATCGGCCGAAATCTTCCACCCAGGCTTTGCCCCGGCCGCCGCGTTC
>JBEKKY010000191.1:0-6937 GCA_050010475.1 Acidobacteriota bacterium
TTGCGTCGAATTGAACCACATGCTCCACCGCTTGTGCGGGCCCCCGTCAATTCCTTTGAGTTTCAGTCTTGCGACCGTACTCCCCAGGCGGGGCACTTAACGTGTTAACTCCGGCACCGAGGGACTCAATACCCCCAACACCAAGTGCCCATCGTTTACGGCTAGGACTACCGGGGTATCTAATCCCGTTCGCTCCCCTAGCTTTCGCGCCTCAGCGTCAGTCACTGTCCAGATAGCCGCCTTCGCCGCAGGTGTTCCTCCCAATATCTACGCATTTCACCGCTACACTGGGAATTCCACTATCCCCTCCAGGACTCAAGCAAAGCAGTTTCAGATGCAATTCCCGGGTTAAGCCCGGGGCTTTCACATCTGACTTGCCAAGCCGCCTACGCGCCCTTTACGCCCAGTAATTCCGAACAACGCTTGCCACCTCCGTATTACCGCGGCTGCTGGCACGGAGTTAGCCGTGGCTTCCTCAGCGGGTACAGTCAGGCCTCTTGCGAGGCTTTCGTCCCCACTGACAGGAGTTTACGACCCGAAGGCCTTCATCCTCCACGCGGCGTTGCTGCGTCAGGCTTTCGCCCATTGCGCAAAATTCCCCACTGCTGCCTCCCGTAGGAGTCTGGACCGTGTCTCAGTTCCAGTGTGGCCGTTCGCCCTCTCAGGCCGGCTACTGATTGTTGCCTTGGTGGGCCGTTACCTCACCAACTAGCTAATCAGCCGCGAACCCCTCCTCAAGCAACTTGCGCTTTTGATCTCCAGCTCATGCGACCCGGAGATGTTATGCGGTATTAGCACCGCTTTCGCGGTGTTATTCCCCACTCAAGGGTAGGTTGTTCACGTGTTACTCACCCGTCTGCCACTGTACTCGCAGGGTTGCCCCCACTTTCTCGTTCGACTTGCATGTGTTAGGCACGCCGCCAGCGTTGATTCTGAGCCAGGATCAAACTCTCCAATTATGTGAAGAGTCCTGAATTTATTCAATTCAGGCTACTGGTAAATCATTGGAAATGGGTGTTTCTTGGACACGCACTATCTAGTTATCAAAGATCTAGGCAATCTTAAATCATAGGATTTAAATATCAGCATGTCAAGTTTGGCTGAGATTTTTCCGACCTATGATCTACAGAGGAATTCTCTAATCACGAGATTGAGATTCCGGCCTCTCAACAACTACCCAAGAGGCCGTCAAATACTAGAGCCAACGGCTCCTCTTGTCAAGCGAGTTTATTGTTTACGGGAGTAATCAACTCCTCGCTTGATGAACTTGATTTCAAATAGACTCTAATTCCTCAATCTCATTGACTGAGAAAGGCTATCTTACCTGCCGTAGTATTTTCTGTAAAGCCAAAAGTGAAAATATTCAGGATAAAGTGAATCTTTTTTGTTGGAATGGGTTCTGTGGCTCCAATCGACGGCTCGCGGATTTAACGCGCCGGTCGCCCATTGACACGGGAATTCACTTTTGCCAGCATGAGCGCGATGGATCGCCAGTAAATCTGATGCTCCTGCTCCAGAATGCGGGCAGAGAGTGTTTCCTCTGTATCCCCCTCCAGGACTTCCACGGCCCGCTGGAGCAGTATGGGTCCTGTATCCACTCCCTCATCTGCAAGATGCACTGTGCAGCCGGATATCTTGACCCCATATTCCAAAGCCTGTTTTTGCGCGTGAAGCCCAGGAAAAGAGGGAAGCAGAGCAGGATGGATGTTTAAAACCCGGCCCGTATATTCTTTCAGGAATTCCGGCGAGAGGATGCGCATGAATCCTGCCAGGCAAACGAGAGCAGGATCGAAGGACCGGAGCGCGGTCACAAGCATCCGGTCGTATTCGGTTCTTTCTATTCCCCGCGAAGGAATCGACAGAGCCGTCAATCCGAATTCATTTGCGCGGGTAAGCCCGGCCGCATCCGCGACATTGCTGATGACGCAACAGATTTTGGCATCCAGATCCCCGCGCCGGATCGCTTCGTAAATAGCCACAAAATTCGACCCGCGGCCAGAGAGAAGTATTGCCAGTTCCCTGTTTTCCATGTTCCACCAGAGCTCAGCGGAGCTTGCGCATCAGAAGCGTTGGATGCACCCTTTAGATCATCTGAGCGGCAGAATCAGGTTCGTGACTCCTCCGCTCGCACAAAGAGGCTTCCCTGCTTTTCGTTAAAGGCCGGATCAACGTCAGTCGGATAGTTGTTGGTGAAGCACGCCGCACAGTAGTTCTTGTTGTCCTCAACTGCCCGCAGCACGGCTTCGAGACTTAAATACCCCAGCGAATCCGCTCCGATGAATTTTCGGATTTCTTCCACAGACTTGCTCGAAGCGATCAACTCCCGTCTCGTCGGGATGTCGATACCATAATAGCAGGGAGCTATGATTGGCGGCGCCGTGATCCGCATATGAATTTCCTTCGCACCGGCAGCCCGGATAATGCTCACGATTTTCTTGCTCGTTGTGCCCCGCACAATGGAATCGTCCACAAGCACAATGCGCCTGCCGCGCAAAATTTCGCGCACAGGATTGAGCTTCACCTTGACACCAAAATTGCGAATCGACTGCTTGGGCTCAATAAACGTGCGCCCCACATAATGGTTTCGAATCAAACCGAATTCCAGCGGAAGCCCGCTTTCCTGTGAATACCCGATGGCGGCCGACACTCCGGAATCAGGCACCGGCACAACCACGTCCGCTTCGACTCCATGCTCGCGCGCCAGATACCTGCCCATCTCCCGCCGGCTTGTATTGACAGTGCGGCCGAACACAAGACTATCCGGCCGGCTGAAGTAGATATGCTCGAAGACACAATGGGCCGACTTTTCTTTGGGCAGCGGCATTTGAGATTCAAGGCTGCTTCCTTCAATTCGAACCACTTCGCCCGGCTCAATTTCTCTCACATATTCTGCATTGATGAGATCGAAGGCACACGTTTCCGAAGCCACCACATAGGATCCGCCCACTCGCCCAAGACACAAAGGCCGGAATCCATGGGGATCTCTCGCTGCAAGCATATATTCCGGCGTCAACAGTACCAGGGAATAAGCCCCTTGCACCGTACGCAGGGCTTCCACAAAGGCTTCCTGCAGCGTGCGGCGTCTGGAACGCGATATCAGGTGAAGGAAAACTTCGCTGTCGCTTGTCGAATGGAAAATAGCACCATCACGCTCGAGCTCGTGCTTCAGATAACTGGCATTGGTCAGGTTTCCATTGTGCGCCAGAGCAATCGGCCCCCGCCAACAGTCGACCAGGATCGGCTGCGCGTTCCATGAGGCGCTTTCGCCGGCCGTTGAGTAGCGCACGTGGCCCAGGGCCGAATTCCCCTGGAGACGCTCCAGCCGCGATTCGCTGAAAATATCCGCCACGTAGCCCATCCCCTTCTCAATGTGCAGGTGTTTGCCGTCAGAACTTACGATTCCTGCAGATTCCTGCCCCCGATGCTGAAGTGCATAGATTCCTAGGTATACGATGCGAGCGGCTTCAGAATGAGATCCGATGCCGAATATGCCGCACTCTTCTTTCAGTTTATCTGAGAGTAACATTGGGGTTCCTAACTAGCCCATAGCGGGTCTGACGCATTTATTATACACAAACTGCGAGCCATCTTCTGCGGCGAAATATCAATCGGGATTAAAGCTGCAGAGCGGGAAACCAGAGCAACAACCGGGAGGCGAATTTTGCAGGCAGCGGAACCTGCAAAATTCGCTCCGGACTCATCAAATTTGGGCTGCAAGATAATTGGGCAATCCGAGTTCCTTCACCAGACTCAGTTGAGTTTCTATCCCATCAACGTGTTGTTCTTCGTCCTTCAAAATCTGCTTTAGTAGTTCGGCCGTCCCATGATCGTCGTTTTTGATTACTGTCTGGATCAATTTGTTGTAAAGCCGGACCGCCTCCGATTCGAGCTTCAGATCATTGTTGAGCAGATCGGGCACGTCCCGACCAATCTTCATTTGCACCTTGCCAATGCTCGGCATCGCCTCAAGGAACAGAATGCGTTCCATGAGGGACTCGGCGTGCTTCATTTCATCAATCGATTCCTTTTTGATCATGCCGGCAAGTTTTTTGTACCCCCAGGCCTCGCACATTTCCGCGTGTAGAAAATATTGGTTTATGGCTGTCAGCTCTTCAGCCAGAGCTTGGTTCAGTGCGTTGATCACTTCAGCGTTCCCCTTCATAAACTGGCTCCTTTCTGATCGTCATTATGGCAGGCAATGCACGAAATCCCTTTCAAGGACCGGATCGGGGCAGACCGTCAACTGTTCAGACCGCTTCTCAGGAGGTTGCACCCAGTTGAAGACTGCCCCCGAAACAGGCATTCAAACTTTCGCCGGTTCGCAGAGGTTCACCGAATCCTTTGCCGCACGGCCGCAAATAGTACACAGGTACTGCGCGTCTTTTGCCAATCTTCCAACCGTTTTCATGTTCCTCAGACTTGTGATATGGCACAGGTGCTTCTCGTGATCCGGATGGAAGTCGATCAACTCAGGCTCCTCCACAGATTCTTTGTTATCCTTCATAGGTCATCCTTTTGTTGGGGGGGAAGGTTCAACAGCTTCCATAACGCCCAATCACATACCTTATTTTCCCTTAAATATAAGGTAATCATGGTACGTGCATTCAGAATTTAGCTATACGATCTGGAAACTGCGATGTCAATAGCGGAACAACGCGTTTCGTTCCCGGCAGAAAGAAGTCTGTCCGGGAATTGGAAAGGGCCGCGCGCATGAGGCTTGCACGACCCCTTCCAATTCTCGGACGGAGTCTTTGACAGGATAGAACCTTAGTGCATCAACGTTCCGCCTGTGATGTTGATCGCCAGCCCGGTCAGATATTTCGATTGTTCGCTGACCAGGAAATAAACCAAATCGGCGATATCCTCGACCGTTCCCATCCGCTTCAGAGGAACCATGTTGCTGAGCATTTTGTATTCCTCCTCCCGGAACTGCTCCACCGTAATGCCTTTCTCGCGGCTGTGCACGGTCGCATCATCATCTCGCAGATTCGTGGCGAAAAAGCCCGGGTTGATGGCGTTGACATTGATTTTATACAGAGCCAGTTCCATGGCGAGTGCCTGCGTGATGCCGATGACGGCCCACTTGGAAGCGGCGTAGGCAGCGCTTCCCGGACAGGGTAATTTCCCCGCGGCGGAAGCGATGTGAACAATCTTTCCGCCCTCATTTCTGCGGATCATCTCTTTGGCAACGTATTTGGAAACGATCATTGCACCGAGCGTGTTTACATCAAACAGCTGGCGCCAATCCTTTTCATCGCCGTCTGCGATGTTAACGCCTACCGGGCCGCGGGTTCCGGCGCAATTGATCAGGATATCGATCTTGCCGAATTTATCGATGGTTGCTTTCACCGCCGCTTCAACTTCTTTTGAATTTTCCACACCCGCCACGGCCGAGATCGCTTTGCGGCCGACAGATTCAATCTCCTTCACAACACCGGCCAAGCCTTGCCACTTCTCATCTCCGGCCCACGCGCTTTTGGGAGCGGCGAATTTGTCGGTCACCATCACATCGGCGCCTTCCATCGCCATTCGCACCGCAACCGCCCGTCCCATGCCCCGCTTCGCTGCCGCGCCCGTGACAAACGCCACCTTTCCGCTCAAAGCATTCCCCATTTCACTCCCTCCTTGTGTCGTTTCGAAATCCCTGCGAAATTCCTATGTTAAAAGACGGATTATTTCCTGAACATCATCCAGCCGCTCTAGCCTTCCGACCAGCTCTATAACTTGCTCCATTCTCCCGGCATCAAGACTTTTCGCACAATCGCGAAACTTTCGCGCACAATCCTCAAAAGACATCGGCCGCTCAAGACTCCCGAGAGGATGCTCCACCACCTTCGCAAAAATCTTCCCATCCCTCGTTTTAACCATAACTCGAGTGGGTTCCGGACCCGGCCTATGCAGGGTATTGTCCACTTCCACCCGGATCTTCTGCGTCACGTTTAAAATATCCCGGTTTCTGATGGCGCTTTCCGTAAAGTCGTCCAGTCCCACCTGCCTATTAACCAGCGCCGAAGCCACTCCCCATGGAATACTGAACTGGGCATCCACAGGACTCCGCGGAGAACGTTTTGCGTCCTCAGGCTGGCAGAGCAACGACAAGTGAGCGTCGGTTACGGAAAGAACGATCCCCTGGATATCGGCGCTGCGGATATTTTCACCAATTGCCAGAGCCAACGCGGCGTCGATGGCAGGATGAATGCCCCGGCAGCATGGATACGGTTTGATCGCAACATTGGCTCCTTCAAACCGTTTTCCGAGATCCGCAACCAGGATTTCCCGGCTGTAATCCCCGTGCATATATTGCTGGTAGAGTCCCCATTCGCCCTCGAATGTATTCTTCGCCCCGGTAACCCCGGCCTTTGCCAGCAAAGCAGCCGTGATTCCTCCCTTGATGGCGAAACCCGGCCCGAGCCTTTTGGTCAACGCGCCGTCCTTGACGCATTGGCCATTGCCGGCGCATTGGTGGTAGCCGATTCCAATAGCATCGACGATCTCCTCTTCTTTTAAACGCAGGACTCGAGCCGCGGTTGCAGCTGAACCCATGAAGCCGAACAACGATGTCAAATGCCATCCGAGCTCGATCGGGCTCTTGCCGGGAGTGGTGGCCAGTGCCAGCCTGCACATCATATCCACACCTAGCGCGGTGCTGGTGATCAGCTCTTTGCCGCTCAGATTCCCTTGCGCTTCCCCTACGGCCAACACCACAGGAATGGACGCGATTCCCGGATGCATGACAGCCGCTTCATGAACATCATCAAAATCCAAAGCGTGAGCCATCGTGGCATTGGCCTGCGCGGCATTGGGGGCGGGCACTTTCTGTTTGCTGCCGAAAATGCTGCTCTCTTCCTTGCCCCCCCAATCCTTCACAAGCGCGCACACATGGGTTGCACCAGGCTGAGATGCGCCACCTAGAGCAACGCCCAGAAGGTCGAGGATT
>JBEKKY010000192.1:0-6906 GCA_050010475.1 Acidobacteriota bacterium
GCGCCGAAGGTGCGGCACGTGAAGCGCCAATGGTGTCGCGCCTTCAGCGCTCTATCGCTTCGTAAGCCTATCCCGGCCTGACGGCCGGGCCTATTTCCTTTCGGCCCTTCGGGCCTTGCACCTTATGAGCATTCACTTGTGACGCTCTGTATAACGACTGGTGACTGACGACGGCCGACTTTTACGGATTCAGCCGGAGCGCGTGCCGCGCGACCATCTGCCAGCGTGCAGAGCTCTTGATCCAGACGTACAAAACGTCCAGTGTGAGCGTGTTCATTGTGCCGCCGCTGTTCATTCGCATGCTCTGCTTGGTTTTAACGAGAGCTGTCGTGCCATAAACGGAAACGGAAGTGCCGGTCAGCTCGATGGATTCAATGCGGTCCTTCCCATTGACAACGGCCTCAATCGCCTGGGCTTTGTTTTCCTGCCTCCCATCGGAGTGAGTGTAGCTGAGACTTGGAGCATAGATCTCTTCGAGGACAGCACGATCGCGGGCTACCATCGCCTCTCGCCATGTGTTCAAAGCCGCGAGGACTTCTTTTTCGGCTTTGGAGTCCGATGGACCCGAAAATACTGCAAGGGAACACAGCAAAATCAATACATAGACCATAGTTTGCCCATCATACAGCAATCGGAATCGGAATCGGCTTTAAAGCCAAGCGAATTCCGATAGCGATAGCGATTGCGATACCGATTCCGATTTTCTAGGATTCTATGCTGAGAAGGAAATCCCCCGTGTTCACCGCGTTGCCTGCAACGGCAGCGACTTCCTTTATCACTCCATTTTGGGGGGCCCGAATTTCATTCTGCATCTTCATCGCTTCGAGCACGAGCAAGCTCTGGTTAAAAGTCACGGCATCCCCCTTCTGGACCAAAACCCGCACGATTTTTCCTGGCATTTCGGCGCAAATGCGTTCCAATCCTGCCGGCCCGTCCTCAATCCTCTGCGTTAATCCGGCTCGCCGCGGGTCCACGACCCTGAATGAAAAGGTACCGGCCCGGCTGGTGACTATACAGCTTTCCGGATTGGCATTGACTAGAACATCCAGGACGCTCCCATCCACGATTAAAGAATAATGCCCGTCCGCGAGTTTTACCCAATCGCACAAGATCTCGGTCTCACCTACGCGGATTCTCTTTTTGCCTTCGTTTGAAATGATTTCGACGAAGACTTTGTCATGGGCGCTGCTTATTTCGAGAATCACATCCAACTCCGGAATAAAATGAAGCCCGGTTAGAAGCGGAACCTTCATCTGCCCGGCAGCGCTGAAAAACCGGGCCGGCCCGACAACTTCCACGGGCTCTCGGGATTAGGCCGCTGCTGTGTAGAAGCGGTTTCGCTTGTTTCCGCATAGGCAAGCGCTGCCGCGAGCGCATGCGTTTGGAAAACGGATGGTGCATGTTCTTTGACTTCTGCGGCGCGTCTCTGCAGCGCGTCGACAAATCCGATATGAGTATGACCGGCTGCGAATTCATGATCCGATAGGATCTCCAACAAGAAGGGAAGGTTCGTTTTAATGCCCGCAATTCTGTACTCCTGGATTGCCCGCTTCATTCTGGCGATGGTTTGCGCACGATCCGCGCCATAAGCGATCAGTTTCGCAAGCAGGGGATCATAATGAATGGACACTTCCCATCCTTGATATACGCCTGAATCCAGCCTCACTCCCGGCCCCTGGGGTTCCTGCAGCCGATCGATGACTCCTGCGGAAGGAAGCATTCCGTGGTCCGGGTCTTCCGCGCAAACACGGCATTCCATTGCCCATCCGCGCATCTCCACCTGTTCCTGCTGAAGGGAGAGTTTTTCGCCGGCGGCAATGCGAAACTGCTCGCATACGATGTCGACACCCGTGACCGCTTCTGTAACGCCGTGCTCCACCTGCAACCGCGTGTTCATTTCCAGGAAATAGAAATTGTGGTCGTTGTCGACAAGGAATTCGAGAGTGCCGGCATTCTCATAACGCGCAGCCTGTGCAATCCGGATGGCAGTTTCCGCCATTTGGCGGCGCAGCTTTTCATCCATGATGGGGCTTGGGCTCTCCTCCAGGACTTTCTGATGACGTCGCTGGATGGAACACTCTCTTTCGCCGAGATGAATGACATTTCCGTGCCGGTCCGCGAGGATCTGGACCTCGACATGCCGCGGGTCAACAATATATTTTTCAAGATAGAGGGAAGAATCTCCGAAGGCGAGAAGCGCCTCTGATCCGGCGGCAACAAAATCCTCGGCCATCTGCGACTCGCTGGCTACAAAGCGCATTCCTTTCCCGCCTCCGCCCGCCGATGCTTTGATCATCACGGGATAACCCAGGGCTCGTGCCTCCCCGATCGCGTCGTCGACCGACGTCAATGCTGCGTACGTGCCGGGCACGAGAGAAATCCCCAATTTGTGCAGCAAGGATCGGGCGCTGGTTTTGCTGCCCATCATTTGCATGGATTCCGCCGAGGGGCCGACCATGGGGATTCCGGCTTCGGCGCACGCGTATGCAAATTTTGGGTTTTCCGAAAGGAAACCGTATCCGGGGTGAATGGCGTCGGCTCTTGACCGTTTGGCCGCCTCGATCACTTTCTCGATAGCCAGATAGCTTTCCAAAGAAGGGGCGGGGCCCAGGAAATACGCTTCGTCGGCAAGCCGAACGTGCAGTGAAGCCCGATCGGGTTCGGAATATACTGCAACCGGAATGATTCCAAGGTCGCGGCACGCGCGAATGATGCGGACGGCAATCTCGCCCCGGTTGGCGATCAGTACTTTGCGGAACATAAAAAGCCTCGTAGAAGCCTGAAGCCAGGAGTCAGGAATCAGAATTCGGAATAAGAGAATTCCAGTTCTGGCCGGAGGTGTGATGGAGAGTTAAAGACGACATTCTGATTCCTGACTCCTGCATTCTGAATGCTGTCTTTCTCTCATTCTGACTCCCGGCTTCTGGCTTCTCTTTTACAAAGGAATATTGCTGTGTTTCTTGGGGGGGAGAGAATCCTTTTTGTCCTGAAGCATGCGCAAGCCCGTAATCAGCTTGGCGCGTGTCATGCGCGGTTCAATGATTTCGTCGATGAAACCGCGTTGAGCCGCCACATAAGGCGATGCGAATTTTTGCCGGTACTCCTCTATTTTCTCGGCTCGGAGTTCGTCGGGATTCCGGGAAGACTTCAGGCTGTTCCGATACAGGATCTTGATTGCGCCCTCCGGTCCCATAACGGCGATTTCAGCGCTCGGGAAAGCGTAATTGAGATCGGTCCTCAGATGCTTGGAAGCCATGACGCAGTAAGCCCCGCCGTATGCTTTGCGCGTAATCACGGTAATTTTCGGCACGGTCGCCTCTGCAAACGCGAAGAGCAATTTCGCTCCGTGCCGGATGATGCCTCCGTACTCCTGCGCCGTTCCCGGGAGAAATCCCGGAACGTCTTCAAATGTGACCAGCGGAATATTGAACGCGTCGCAAAAGCGGACAAAGCGGGCTCCTTTTGACGACGCGGATATATCTAGCGTTCCAGCCAGGCAATTAGGCTGATTGGCAACAATCCCGACCGGATATCCGTCCAGTCGGGCGAAGCCGACGATGATGTTCTTTGCGAAATGCCGGTGGATCTCAAAAAAATAGTGATGGTCGGCGACAGATTTAATGATGTCCTTCATGTCGTAAGCCTGGTTCGGATCGAGCGGGATGATGTGGTTCAACGTTTCATCCGCGCGATTCCACGAATCGGCGGTGGGCCTGCGGGGTGGATCTTCCATGTTGTTGCTGGGCAAAAAGCTGAGGAGTTCCCGGATGGTTTCCAGGCACTCGCCGTCATCGGCCAGGGCAAAATGCGCAACACCGCTGGTCGCGTTGTGAGTCATGGCGCCGCCCAGTTCGTCCATCGTGACGTCTTCGTGCGTAACGGTTTTGACGACGTCGGGGCCGGTGACAAACATGTAGCTGGTATTTTTTACCATCAGGATGAAATCGGTAATGGCCGGAGAATACACGGCGCCTCCGGCGCAGGGTCCCATGATGGCGGAAATCTGCGGCACGACGCCGCTGGCCAAGGTGTTGCGCAGAAAAATATCGGCATAGCCGCCGAGGCTTGCCACGCCCTCCTGAATTCGGGCGCCTCCGGAATCGTTGAGACCGACGATCGGCGCCCCCACCTTCATCGCAAGGTCCATGACCTTGCATATTTTCTCCGCAACGGTTTCGCTGAGACTTCCACCGAAAACCGTGAAGTCCTGGGAGAAGATAAAAACCGGCCGGCCGTCGATACGGCCATACCCGGTAACTACACCGTCTCCGGGTATTTTCTGCTTTTCCATTTCGAAGTCGGTGCAGCGGTGCTCGACGAACTTATCCATTTCCTCGAAGCTGCCCTCATCCAGGAGAAAGTGGACTCGCTCCCTTGCAGTGAGTTTGGAAGATTCGTGCTGCTTTTTGCGGCGCTCGGCGCCGCCCCCCTCTTCCGCCCTGCGATGCAGATCCTGCAGTTCCTTCAGTCTTTCAATCATCTTCTTTGGCGGCGCCACGCACAGGTGTCAAGGGGGCGGGGACAGGCGATAGGCTCATCCGGCGGCCACCTGGGTGGAGCGTTCAATGAAACTATTTTTGAAGCGTCTTCGGCACTTTTTCCCAATCCTTCAGGAACCTTTCGAGCCCGATATCGGTCAAAGGATGTTTCATCAGCTGCTCAAGCACTTTGAAAGGCATCGTAGCGACGTGTGCGCCCAGGAGCGCTGCTTCCCGGATGTGCAACGGGTTGCGACAGCTGGCAACCAGTATCTGGGTCGAAAAACTGTAATTCTGGAAAATTTTAACCAGGTCTGCGATGAGGCTCATTCCCACTTCGCTTACATCGTCGAACCTGCCGACGAAAGGAGAAACATAAGTCGCCCCGAGCTTTGCCGCAATCAACGCCTGGTTGCAATTAAAGATTAGCGTGACATTGGTCCGGATCCCATCTCTGGACAGCTGTTTGAGAGCCTTCATCCCTTCTTTTATCATTGGGACTTTCACGACGATGTTGCTGTGCAGTTTGGCAAGTTCGTAAGCTTCCTTCAAGATCCCGGCTGCGTCGGTGCTCACGACCTCAGCGCTGATCGGGCCGTCCACCAGCCGAGCGATTTCCAGCAGGATTTCCTTGAAAGGGCGCCCCTCCTTGCTGACAAGCGAAGGATTGGTGGTCACCCCATCGATCAGGCCGTACTCCGCCGCATTTCGAATTTCTTCAATATTGGCCGTATCCAGGAAAAATTTCATAAGATCTCCTATCCACCGCACATATTATAAGAAAAGTGCACTTATGTCAGGATGAAACCGTTCCCCGTTTGCCGTTGTCCGTTCCCCGCTAAAAACCAACCGTAAACGGCAAACGGGGAACGGATAACGGGGAACGAGCGTCAACGTTTTTCCATTTCGGTTTTCACCGGCGAACTTTCGTTCCCATAGGTGTCCACTGCGCGAATCTCATATTCGTATTCCTTCTCCGGATCGATCGGGCTGTCGCGAAAACTCAATTCGCGGATCAGTTCGGTCTGAACCGGCAATCGGGCCGTGGTCCCTTTTTCCAGCCGGTAAATGCGATATCCGGCTACATCCTTTGAGGGGGAAGGTTCCCAAAGCAGAATGGCCACGCCATTCTGAAGCAGCGCATTGAAATTCTGCGGAGGATCCGGTGCGAAAGTGTCTCGGGGAGTGAACGGCAGCTCTTCCGAAGGGAGGCTTTCTGCCCACGGGTTCCCTGCGCTTCCCACCGTGCTCACCGAATAATGGTACGTGGTGCCGAACTGGAAATTCAGGTCTTCAAATTCCGGATTTGTGACCGGAGCCCGATTTATCAAAACAAGCGGAACCTTTTGGGGGTCTTCAGATCTGTAAATGTTGTATCCAGCGATTCGGGACGGTTTCGACCCGTCCATGTTTTCCGCCGGGGCTGTCCATCGCAGACGGATGGCATTCTGGGTTCCTTCCGCCGAGAGTCCGGTCGGCGCCGGCGGGATGGGAACGGGTGCAATGAAAGCCTGATTGCTGAATCCGGCACTTTGGTGTTTGTTATTGACGAAGAGCACGGCGTACCGAAATCGATACGAATAGAATTTGGATTTGTCCGTGAATGATTTGTCCGGAACAACAAAAGTTTTGTCCTTCAGATACTCCGAAAATCGTGAGGACGGAATAGACATGACTTGGAGCGCCCTTTGGGCAAACCGCGCTTCAGGCAGCGCGCCCGTATCATTCGTGACCGCATCTTCGCTTAAGCGAAAAATATCCACGCTCCTCAGGGTTTTCGCCTCGGAGCCGTCGGTATTCCGGTCCGGCTTTGAGAAAGTGAGGACAATAAAATCGGATGCCTGGCCCACGGCGAGATCGGTTGCCGCTTTTGGTATCTGGACTTCCGGCGGTTTAGGCGCACTGATCTTTGCACAGCCCGCACCGCAGAGAACCGCCAGAGTAACAAGCAAGTCGATCAACAGATTCGAGATTCGAGATTCGAGATTCGAAATTAATCTCGAATCTCGAATCTCGAATTTCGAATCTTCATGCGAATGGAATGCCGAGGTCTGCATCAGAGTATATACCGGCTTAAATCCTTGTCCCGCACGATGCCTCCCAATTTCCTGCGGACGTACTCTGCTGTGATTCGCACCTCTTTGGGATTGCGCTGTTTCCCTTCAAACGAAATGTCTTCCAGCAATGCCTCGACGATCGTGTGAAGACGGCGGGCGCCGATGTTTTCAGTGCTTTCATTCACAAGGCAGGCAAGTTTCGAGATTTCGCGGATTGCATCGGGTGTGAAATGGAGCTTCAATCCTTCAGTCCCGAGCAGGGCGGTGTACTGTTTGATCAAAGCGTTTTTCGGCTCCTGCAGTATCCGGACGAAATCCTCCTCGCCCAGAGGATTCATCTCAACGCGTATCGGGAATCTGCCCTGCAGCTC
>JBEKKY010000193.1:0-6900 GCA_050010475.1 Acidobacteriota bacterium
TCTTTTTTGAATCAATGTTTTCGTCACTATTTTAGGCGATGCTGACACCCGCATTGAAAACACAAAGCTTTTTGCTCCCGACAACGCCAAAACGGGTGAAGTGCGCGGAAGTTGGGCTAAGCGCCTACCGCCTCACCACCATCCCGGCCGGCAGCACAGTTGACGCCGCGCATATTCACGAATTCCGAGACAGCCGAAACAACGACCCGCGCAATGGAATCACATTATCCAAGAATGCCCACTGGACATTCGATCAAGGGCTATGGACAGTTGCGGACGACTACCGAATTATCGTTGCAGTTGGGCAATTTGCAGAAGCAGGGCCGAACGAGGATAATCTACTCGCAAGCTATCACGGCAGACGGCTTCATCTCCCGGAGGATAGAACCATTTGGCCAGATCCGATTCACCTGGCTTGGCACCGCAAGTCGAGATTCAAATCAGCATGAACTTTCTCCCCCAACTCCACTCGCTTGTAAGGATTCTTGGGTGGCCATGTGTTTAGCATAGATGCGTCGCGACAGGTACGCCACACATGACGCGAGACACGGGACCAAATTCTCCGATGGAATGAAGAAGACTTAGACCCAAATTTGGGAGTTTTACAATGGCTCAGGAGCTTATCTGTCAGCGGATAAAATCCACCCGAATAAGGCCAGTTTGCTGAACGCGGTCGAAGTCCCCGTGGTCGGCTGTTAACAATATCGCGGCATTTTCCTCGGCACATGCCGCAAGAAATGAATCGCCCAAGCCGAGCCCTGAATCCACTTTCCACCGCCCAACCCGTCTTATGAAATCATCATCAATTGTCTTGAGGAGCCCTAAGAGTTTCGTGGCCCTTTCCCATGCCTCGCTGGCCTTTTGCAAACCGTCCGACCGGAGATAGCCGTAATAAACTTCACATAAATTTACGACGTGGATTGCCAAGTTGTTGCGCTCGTCCATCAGCAAGGTGGCTACGCGTTCATGGCCTTGTTCTCCCTTGAAATACGCGATTAGAGCTGACGCGTCTACGACGTGTGTGATGGGAGGTGGCACTACTGCTCTCTTGACAGATCAGCGCGTTTTTGTTCGAAGTACAAATTAGTGTCAAATCGGGCGTCTCGAAGGGCAGCCTCGGATTCCTTCACAAGCTTGATCCTGTCCACCACAGCAGCAGCGCTCTTCCCCGGGGCTGGATAGATGAGCGTGCCGCAACGACAAGAAAGTTGGCCAATAGGGGCATTGGATGGTGTAATGAATTTACGGCACTGGGGACAAAACACCGCGTCAAAGAGCCCGGCAACCGCCTCGCCAAATCGGACCGTGTCTTGGCGCGATGTGTGCTTTGCCCACTCGTTAAAGTGTGCTCCCACCCAATTCCGAACAGGCCAATTGAGATCGAGTGAGTCGAGAACCGATCGCGTCTGCACATAGAAAGTCTGATAGTTCTTTCGGACGCCCTTATGAAATGGCGGCCAAAGTTCACCAATTTCGTATCTTTCGCTCCTCTTTGCTTGAACGCTGAGCGATAGGCTATATCGCATTTCCTGGAGAACATGCTCAAGAAGTCTTCCGGCCATTGAGGCAATTTCCTCAGGGGCCCCGTCGGCCAGCAGTTCCTTCAGGCGTTCGCGCTCATCCTGCGGTTCGCGGAGATCCGGGCCTTCGTCTATCGTCCATTTGTGAATGACTTTATTGACATAATTCGCCGAAACGCCGCACCTGGACTGTATGTCCTGGGAACGTTCGAACCAAATCCTGTCGTGGGTGGTTAACAAAACTTGGTACTTGTCGAACTCCTTTAGCAATAAACTGGAAAGACGGACCGCGTGCGCACTATCTATGCTCGTCAAGACATCGTCTAATATAAGCAGATTGAATTCCGGATAACGCTTGCGATGCCATCGTCGCAAAGCGAGAAAGATACTGATGCCGAGGGTGTCGAGGTGGGCGTCGCTGTAATACCCGCGCGGGTCCTCGTCGCTCTTTTCGTAAAACGAGCATCGTAGATTGGCGCTTCCTTGTCCTATCTCTCTGACTTCCAATTGAATCCGGCCGTGACTCTCGTCTGGATGGAGCCCAGTATAAATGCCGTCAATGTCATCTGATAATTTATCGAATAGTTCCTGAACAACCTCTCTTCGTGATTCAAGGGCACGCTGATAGACCGTATCGGCTTGTGCGGCCTCTGCGTTTGCGGCTTTGGATGCTGCTTTGAGGGTCTCTAGCTGACTCCATCCTTCCGCGGCGCTGTCGATCCTCTGCCGCGCCGACAGCAATTGTTTTGCTCTATCAGGCGAGGGTAGTGCTTGAAGGGCTGCCTGCAAACTGCCAGCAATTGTGGCTATGGAGGCCTTCTCGGGGGACTCTGGTCGAAGAACACCCATCGAGCGACCCAGGGCATCGAGGTCGAGATTGCCAAGGCCCTTTTGAATTTCGAGGTCTAATGTGGCGAGCACGGTTGAGAATTCAGTCAAAGACTGTGGCTGGATTGTGTGGGAGGGAAGCCCGGGAGCGCTTAATGATTTCCGGGCCTTTGCCAAAGACTCCGTCATCGCACGTACGGAGGCAGTAGCACGGGTCAGTCCAGATGATGCTTGATTACGCAGCGAGATTAGCTCCCGCATGGAGTCCAGCCGGGCCTGCACCTTGGCTATGGTTGCGGCAGGGTCGATGGGGTTTTCGCAAAGCGGGCAGGCAGCGCCGTTTTCTTCCCTTATCCACTTGATGCCATCCTCCAGAACCCGCTCATAGAATACCTTCGACTCCGCTGCCTCTTTTTCGCGGAGCTTCCTGCACGCTTCTGTGAGTTGAGAGAGGGTATCAGGTGTGGTAGCATCCAACAGGTCGCGGACCGAACCCATCGCATTCAGCAGCCTGCCTGCGACGGCCGTATCGCCGAACTTGGCTAGTTCTTGATCCAGCAAGCTCAATGCCCCACTTGTTTCCTCGAGTGAGGCAATCGACTTGCAACCTACCTCCCCCAGAATCTTACAGATCGCGACAACCAGGCCATCCTTGGTTGGCTCTTCGCCGATACCTAGCGTCTTCCTTATCGAGTCTGCTAATTGAGCTACTCGGGCTCGTGCATTTTCAGCACTTTCGTTCGCCTTAGCTCTCGCTTCCCTCATTGCGTTCTCAACTTCTTGGATTCCAACGAGAGGCAGGAACGGGCGCAGGAAGGCATACCGTACGCGGGGCTGGGATTCAATGAAGTTCAAGATATCTCTGCGGCGTAGGATGAAGAGATCCTCCTTCGCAGCACTCAGGTACCCAGCCAAGCCATTGGGACTGCTCGGGGTCTCACCTTCTAGACTGTAAGTAAAATCAGGATTTGAAAACACGAGGGAAATTGAAGGTCCGGACGCTCCAGCGCGGATGTGTGGGCCTTGCCGATCCGAAGACATCCCCTGCGCGCGGCCATCTAAGGTACTCACGCGGCCGCAGAGTAACTTTTCAATCGCATCCACAAAAGAACTTTTCCCTGTACCATTCTCACCGAACAAAAGCATAGACCTCTTGTCGAAAATTAGGCTCGCGCCCGGAAGCGGAATCCCTCGGAAACCTGCGACGTTTAGGCGACTAATCAACGGCATCTGCCATCACCCCTTGATGATAAGCCTCTAAGAGTTTATCTGGCCTGCCCAAGGTTCCATCTCGTCGCATTTCTTCTAAGTGAGATACAAGCCCGGGCGGAACTTGGCGGTCTGCCTTCAGCTTTTCCATTAATCTATCTAGCACTTCATCCTCAATTGACCTGACGTTGTCCATGTGGCTCGCCTCCCAAACTCGCCGTCATGAAACGGGGATGTCGGAGCGATATTCCCCTGTGCACATAGTTTGCATCATGCGTGTCAACAAAACAACAGCGAGCATTTCGGTCTCAAAGAATGGCTCTGTACAAGGTTCTTCCAGATCGTCCCATAGTGGCTGCAGTTTCGTTTCATAGTCGGTCCAATGCTTAGGGGAAAGCTCGCCGGCCTTCCTCATGGCTACGATCACTGGGACACTCTCCGTGCCGCCGCGCCGGTTGCGTTCCTGATGGCCCCCGTAAACCAGAGGCGAGAACGGCGATTTGCGCCGAACGTACAGCGCGCCAATTCCTTTCGGCGCATGAAACTTGTGGCTGGTCAGCGACAGGTAATCCGCCGGAACCCTCTGCACGTCAATTTCCACCTTGCCCGCTGCTTGCACAGCGTCGCAGTGATACAGCACGCCTCGCGACCGGCAGATTTCCGCAATGCGATCGACCGGAAACAGCACTCCCGTTTCGTTGTTTGCCCACATGAGGCTCACGATTGCCGTATCCGGACCCAGCGCCCGTCTATACTGCTCCATATCCAGCCGCCCCTCGCCGTCGACGGGCAGTTCGGTCACCCGATATCCCTGCGTCGCCAGGTGGGCGCAAAGAGCGCGCACCGCCGGGTGCTCGACCCTGCTGGTCACGATGTGTCTTTTGTCAGGGTAGCTGGCAAGGGCTGAGCGGATGGCCGCGTTATCGCTTTCCGAGCCGCAGCTCGTAAAGATGATTTCGTCAGGAGATGCGCCCAGAAGAGCGGCAACCTGTTCGCGCGCTTTCCTGACCTCTTTCATTACCTGGCCTCCGAAGGAGTGCATGCTCGAAGGGTTCCCATAGAGTTCATGGAAATATGGGAGCATGGTCTCAAGCACTTCCGGGGCCACCTGGGTCGTCGCATTGTTGTCCAGATATACAGGTTTCACGCCGATACCTCCTCAACCACAAGCTCCGGCCAGACAAGCTCGCGCAATTTCACCTCGACAAAATTTTTCAGCGTCTGGTTGGATGCCTGACAGGATGCGCATGCGCCCCGAGTTGCAACCATCACGCGATTGCCCACGACGTCCACCAGTTCGATGTCTCCGCCGTCGTGCTTCAGGGCAGGCCTGATTTCCCGCTCCAGGGTTTCTTCTATCATTTTGATTTTCTTGATATTGGATAGCCTTGGCCTTTCAGCCGGGGCTTCGCTCATCACCGAAAGCACCCTGTCGATTATTTCCTGGATGACCGGGTGGCAGTTTCCGCAACCACCTCCCGCTTTGGTGTAGTTGGTAACTTCTTCGACTGTTCTGAGACGATTTTCGCGAATGGCCCGCTCTATTTCCTTTTCAGTCACGCCGAAACATTCGCAGACTATCTTCTCCTCTTCCGCCTTTTCCGGCGAGCCCTTATAATATGAAATAGCCTCCTCCAGGGCCTCTCGGCCCAGAACGGAGCAGTGCATCTTTTCCTGAGGGAGACCGCCGAGGTAGTTTGCTATGTCCTGGTTTGTGACCTTTGAAGCCTCCTCGACCGTCATGCCTCTTATCATTTCAGTCAAAGCCGAAGCTGAAGCTATTGCGCTGGCGCAGCCGAATGTCTTGAACCTGGCGTCTTTTATCCGGCCGCTTTCATCGAGCTTGAAAGTGAATTTAAGCGCATCTCCGCACGCAATCGATCCAACCTCCGCAACCCCGTCGGCGTCTTCGATTTCTCCAACGTTTCGAGGATTGAGAAAATGATCTTTAACCTTATCCGTGTAGTCCCACATAAAGGCTCCTCCCGCTACCCGTTTCTATTTTCACGGTCAAAGAGACCATCGCCCAAATGTTGTGCGAAAAGCCGGGTTCACGATTCATAAAGTGTACGTCCGCAAACGACGAATTGGGATCGGCATTTCCCTGACCGAAGTGTAATTATAACTATAAATACCAGCTATGGTAAAATAATACGTTTCCCAACTATGCGCTTCGATTTCGAAAAACGCCTTGCGCAAAAAACTTTATTCTAACAAAAAAATGATCATTTTGCAATATGCAAAATCAGGGCATCCTTTGGACGCTCCGGAGGTTTGCTGCCTGCGCCCGTCCCAGGAGCCGAAAAGCGCCGGGACATCCGCAACCCTGTATCACAGTGGCTATGCAGACTTTTTCCTTGACAAAACCGATATCCCTAATTTAGCCTGATTGCTCTATGGTCTCTCGCGCTGCTCCTGTATAGATTCCGCAGCTTTCACGGCCGCTTGCTCAACTCCGAGCTTTCTTTTCTAGTTTTGAGAATCCTGAAATGCCAATAAGGCGCCGGTTTATCTGACTGAACCGGACTGAGGGCTAAGGAAATCCTTACCATGTTCAGGCGAGTATGGATGTAAAAAAAACCACGAAATGGAGGCCAGATCTAAGATGCCCTACGACGCAACTAAAATGAAGGATTGGCAAATATCGGAAGCTGCTGAAGCTAATATGCCCACACCATGGGAGTTTCAGGAAAAACTGGGGCTGAAAAAAGATGAAATTCTTCCAATGGGCAGACTCTGCAAGCTTGATTTCATGAAAATCATCGAGAGGCTTAAAGGCCGCCCCGATGGGAAATATATCGAGGTGACGGCAATCACCCCCACCCCTCTCGGGGAAGGCAAAAGCACGACCTCCTGCGGCTTGATGGAAGGCCTTGGTAAAAGAGGCAAAAATGTGGGCGGGTGTCTCAGACAGCCTTCAGGCGGTCCGACCATGAACATAAAAGGAACGGCGGCGGGCGGCGGCAACTCGCTTCTCATCCCGATGACCGAGTTCTCGATGGGCCTCACGGGCGATATCAACGACATCATGAACGCCCACAACCTGGCGATGGTGGCCCTGACAGCCCGCATGCAGCACGAAAGAAACTACAACGACGAGCAGCTTCAGCGCCAAATTATGGATGCAAAGCTCGAATCCTTCAAAGTTTTACAAGATCGGATTGCAATTGCAGACGAGTTGGCTGAGACCGATGTGCTGGATGAATGGACTGAAGCGATCGTGAGCCTTGAGCGGAACGCGGATTCTGTCCGATTCGCTAAGAAGTTCAAGCCGCTGAGGGAACGAATTATAAGAATGGCGAACCATCCTGCTCCCAAAAAAAGCAGACTGCGATCTCTTTTC
>JBEKKY010000194.1:0-6898 GCA_050010475.1 Acidobacteriota bacterium
ATATTTGTATTTGCTGAGTGCCGCGCCTTCGGCGCTCATTTCTCGTTCCTTCTAATCCCCGGCCTGACGGCCGGGGCTATTCACTGACGGCCCTTCGGGCCTCAAAAATATTTTCGCGCGGGCGAAACACAAGTTTTGAGACTGTCTCTCCATGGCCGCCCTAAACTCGAGGAATCAGACTGCAGTCTTCTATATCGCCCCTGCCTGTTTTAATTCTGCAATCCGTTCCGGCTTCAATCCCAATTCGCCGTAGATTTCGGCATTATGTTCACCAATCAAGGGTGCCCGGAATCGTGTTGCCATCTCATTTTCGGAGGACCTTGCAAACTGCTTCGGATAGGGAATTGTCGCCTGCAATTCGGAGTGCTCGAGCTGCATCCAGAAACCTCTTGCAGCAAGATTTGGATCGACGAGCAGATCCTCCATACCCATGAGCGGGCAGATGGAGATGTTTCTCGACATCGCCGCAACAAGCGCTTCCTTTTTGGTCCGTGTCTTGAAAAATTCCGCGATCGGCTGTGAAATCCTGTCGATCAGCTCCTGCGTGGCACTGGCCATGTCGAAACGTTCCCACTCGTATGTCTGGAGGAATTCATTCGCCATCCCTTCTTCATTCATCCATTTCACCAGCTGGCGGCAGGTCTTGGCGCCCTGCTGTCCTCCGATCATGAAAAAGAAGACGAATCCGTCCTTGCAGGGCCAAACCTGCCGCTGCAGCGTCCCCCGGCTGCTTGTGCGGTAGGTGCCCACCCTGCCAAGAATAAGCTTTTCGACGTCCCAGTGGGGGATTGTCTGAGCCAGGAACCACGCAGCACTTTGCTGCATGGATATGTCGACGTGCTGACCCTCACCTGTTTTTCTTCTGTGATGATGGGCAAGCATGCACCCCACGGCAGCATCCGCACCTGCGTGAAGACATGCTTGCGGCAGGCTCATATTGACCGGCCGACGATCTGAATCGCCTGTCAGGAAAAGCTCACCTGCCATTCCCATGATGGTGAGATCCGTAGCTTGATAATGGCTGTACAAACCTTTCTGGCCGAATGGTGTGATGGAAGTTAGGACAATGTCCTTCTTTATTCTGCTCAGTTCGGAATAGCCGAACCCGAGTTTATCCAAGTCTCCCGGAGCAAATGACTCGATGATGAAATCGGCCGTTCTGACCAGGTTGCGGAAAATGTTCTTTCCTTCCTCTGCTTCCAGATTCAGCGTGATACCTCGCTTGCTGCTGTTATATGCGAACCAGTACAGACTTTTTTCCGGGTCGGTCTGATCATGCCAGTAGGGACCGATATTTCTTGCACGGTCACCTCCGGGCCTCTCCACCTTGATGACATCCACCCCGAGCTCGGCAAGTATTTTCCCGCATAAAAATCCTTTTTCATCCGTCAAATCCAGAGCTCGATATCCTTCCAGCATTCTGTCGTGCTGCATATGGGCTAAGCTTTCCCTTTGGCTTTCAGATCGGCCCAAAGATCCGCGATGGCCGTCTTTACGTCGGATGCAGGTGGATACACGCGATCAAATCCCAGTTTTTTAAATTTCACTTCGTCGTCCTTGAAGTCATGCCTGCCTACCCCTAGATTCCCACCGATGCACAGAATCACATCTTTCAGTCCCGCCTTGATGCAATTTTCTTTGAATCCCTGCACATCCTGTTCTCCCATGCCGTACATCGAACTCATCAGGATGGCGTCTGCTTTGTGATCGAGAGCGGCTTTGATGAACTCTTCCGGAGGCGTCAGGATTCCCAATTCCACCACATTAAAACCGGCATCACGAAGCGCGCGTGATAAGATTTTTGTTCCGATCACATGAGCATCCTTGCCCACCGTTCCCGTAATCACTGTTGGTTGATTCATCAATCTTATTCTCCTTAAGAGGTCCGTAAACGCGTTAACGGGCACTACGGTTTCCCAACCAGCTGACCCTTGCTGAATGCCCAGAAATCCTGAACGAGGACCTCGTAATCCATTTTCCTGCCTTCTGACTTTTCCCTCTCCGCCACTTTGGCGCGATGGAATTTCTTCACCTCTTCCGGAATGGGCAGATTGCCGAATTCTTTCCATCGAATGGCGCCACAACTGTCCTTTATGCCCATCACCAAATCGCGAACCTGCCTGTTAGGACTGAAGCAAGAATCGAGGATTCCCTCCTCGACGCCCTTCAAGCATCCGACGACAATATCGCCGTCTCCTATTTCCAGAAGCTTGTCCAGTATGGATCGTATTTCGATCTCGGCGATCACTGCTTCCTCGTCAATTTCCTTCATTTTCAAATCGATCTTCTGGCCCCGGATGACATTGAGGAGCCAATTGGTCGATTCATAACTGAGCGCGTGCGATTCTTCACTGGGAATTCCGAGGGCTTCATCGATCGTCCTTACGGATACCGCCTCGGCGTTCCCAAGTGCAGCCACCATAGCGGTATAGTTAGGAAAAGCAAAAGCGCCACCCATCCCCTGAGGCATAGGGAACAGGGGTGTATGCTGGGCGAAAACGCCTGGGATCATGACATCTTTGTAGCCGAACTTATCCAGATACTCCCGCATCAACCTGGGAGTCACACGAATCCAGGCCAAATCCTGAGCCATGTTGCCCATCAGGTGAACGACCGAGGTCACGCTCTTGCCCCCCTGTTCGGCCACCATCAGTGCGTCCACAATGGTAGTCGCGAGGTTCACGGTCATCGGCTGCATTCCGGTAAGAATCCACCCATGATTGTCGGTCGAAATAATCACTCCGCGATCGGCGTAGTATCCGATAAGCCGATGAACATACTGATTTGTGGCCATGGACTGCTCCAGCGTCGCATCCTTTTCATAGGCTGCCCATGAAATAAAGGACGACGCCGCGATTCCGGTCATTCCGGCGGCAAATGAGATTTCAGTCGCCAGCGGATAGGATTTGAGGGAAAGCCTGGGATTGAAAGCTCCCTGGTCCACGCTCTCAATAAGTTTTCTTGTCTGCTTCACTCCATAATTAATAATCGGGAATCCATTCAGCAGCTTTCTGCCGGTCTTCCTCATTTCCACCAGGATATTTTCCACCTTTTCGAAATCGAGCTGACGCGTATAGCTGTCCGTGGTCACCGGGATGAAAGGCACTCCCGATTCAACAAGTTTTTTGGAGAGGCTGATCTGGTCTTCGAGCAATCCCGTTCCCGCTCTGGGAAATATGGCAGTTCGTCCTTCATCGTGAAGCTTCTGGGCCACTTTATGCCAGTTTTTGGAGTCGGGCAGTTTTTTCTGATACTCGATTGCTTCGTCCAGGTTCACCTCGCGGCCTGTCGGCCAGAGTGCAAGAACGGGTCCGCGCATTTTCAGGAATTCTCTCTCGTCCAGCCGCTTGTTTCTTAGCTTCGTTTCCATCTGTTCTTCCTCGTTTCCCGTTCCCCGTTTCCCGTCCTCTGATCTCAACGGGAAACCATAAACGGGAAACGTTGAACTCCGCTAAATCACTTCCTCATCTTTCAGTTGCTGTATTTTGTCCCAGTCGTAGCCGCAGATATCCAGCAGCACCTCTTCCGTATTCTGGCCGAAACAGGGTGCAAAGCCATCTACCGTCACAGGAGTTCCGCTGAAACTGACAGGATTGCCCACCATCTTGATTCGACCCAGGGATGGATGATCGATCTCCGCGATATAACCGTTCTGCAGCGCCTGCTCGTCGTTTGCCAGATCCGTTGGACGCAGGACCGGCGAATAGGCAATCCCGGCCCCCTTTGCATCCAGAATTTTCATCCACTCTTCGCGCGTCTTCGTCTTGAAAACTCCTTCGATGATTGCCAGAAGCTCCCGGAAATTCTCTCGCCTGCGGGCTGCATCGGAATATCTTTCATCCTTCTCGAGCTGCTGGATGCCCAAGGCATCGCAGAAAGCCGGCCAGAATCGGTCAGCCTGAGGTTCCGAAAGCAGCAGCCACTCCCCGTCCGCGCACTCGAAGTGGTTTGCCATCGGGTTTTTCAGAGATCGTCTTGAAGGTCTCGGGATCTGGCGCCCTCTGAGAAGCGCCGTATTGAGATTGTAGGCCTGCAGATGGATTCCCGATCCGAGGAGAGAGACTTCAACCTGCTGCCCTGTTCCCTGTCTGTCTCGCGCAACCAGGGCTGCCAGGATCCCATAGACCAGAAGAGTTCCGGTCATCTGGTCAAACACCGGGCCCCCGATCTGAGCAGGAGGTGCGTCCGGCTCACCGCCAAGCGCGTACATAATTCCGGAACGAGCCTGGGCAACGCTGTCGAATGCGCGCCGACTTCTTTCGGGCCCGGCGAGTCCATAGCCAGTGGCGAGTCCATAGATCAGTTTTGGATTATATTTTTTTAGCGTATCGAAATCGATTCCGAGTTTTTTGATGGTGGACTGCGTAAAGTTGGTGCAGAAAACGTCCGCTTTGGACACCAGTTCATAAAGCAACTGCCTGCCTTTTTCTTTTTTCAGGTCCAGCGTCAGGCTCTTTTTGTTACGATTCGCGGTCTCGAAAAGTATGTTTCCGCCGTTGGGCAGAGTCATCGCGGAGCCAAAAACGGCGGATGTGCCTCGAGAAGGATCTCCTTTTTCCCGATCCTCTATCTTGATGATTTCGGCACCCAGATCGCCCAGCATATAGCATGCCGTCGGCGCGCTAAGGTATCCTGCGCATTCAATAACACGTATGCCCTGCAACGGTCCACCTGTCATACGAACCTCATTTACGATTTACGATTGACGATTGAAGACATGTGCTTGCTTATGTTCTCAATCGTCAATCGTCAATTATGTTTTGAGCCACCGCAGCAGATGCAGTTCTTCCCCGCTCGGTCTCGGTACTTCTTCAACTACGAGGGCGATCTTCAAATCCCACCCGCAATGATTTCGAATTTCTTTTATTCTCTCTTCCAGGCTTTGCTCGTGAAGTTTTGGAAAGCAGGCGAGAAGCTGCAGCTCGTCTTGCGGACTCGATTTCCTGAATATGCCCATCGTCGACACGACGGTTGTCACCGCATTTCCGGAGCCTGTGATATAGGAAAGTTTTTCCACAAACCGGTCCCTTGACTGATCAAGGCATAGAATGACCTCACGTGCATTCAGGGCATCGTTTGCGCCTCCAGACCCGACTAGAAACTTCCCCTTGGAAGTTTTGGTCGAGTTGATGTTCCCGTGCCGGTCCACCTGACCTGCGCCAAGAACACTCATGCATTTGTTATTGCCGCCTCCAACAAAAACCCCTTGCATCATTACAGTGTCGGTCAGCATCTTCGAACTCCGGACTCCGGCTTCGCTTGCGAGGATCGATTCTCCCGGAATCGGAGTATAGCCGATCTGTCCGTTTCCCGTCCCCAATTCGAACCCGGCGGATTTCAGTTGATAGTGGGCAAGAAAGGCGGCGGTCGCGGCTACGCCCGCTCCTGCGAGTATCAGCTTGTGTCCATGCCTCTCCACGCTGCTCAATATTTCCCGGGCCAGCGCAATCAGCATCATCTCCTTGGGCTCAAATTCCCCGTTTGTATCCGGCGGATTCTGCGGGACAGTCATAGAGTCGCCTTTTGCTCTCCTGGACTTCCCCCTTAAATCTGCAACTCTTTTATCTCCGAGCTTGGCCAGGTATTGTTGATGGTTCTCACAGCGAAGGACCCATTCTCCTATCCATTCGTCCATTGAATGTTTGTTTGTGGAAGCTTCATAAAGGACGTTGAGAAAATCCACATCCCTTTCATAGGGATCAATATCGGTAATCCCGGGGTTGGTCAACGAAAACGGATGGAGTCCCAGAGGAACATGCACAACGGCATTGACGGCGTAGGAAGGGATTTTCACCAGAGCTGCATATCGCTTGATGAATTCCGAAGAAACAATTTTTTCGGTGGTAACGACCACTCCGCCTTTGCTGGCCATGGCGCCCCACAGATCTTCGCCGTAGGGAGCCTGCAATATCGTGTTCCCTTCAGGGTCCGCGGCACACCCATGAACAACGGAGATGTCGGGCAAAAGCGCGCTTGCCACACCGACTTTCGCCCCGGATCCGAACGGGTCCTCGACGGTTTTGAAGGACGATTTATTATCCGCAGCAATACTGCTGCCGACAACGGATCTGGTGGGCATGAACGGCACCCCGAAAGCGCCGGCCATAAGTCGCTGCTGGAGAGAGTTCAGCGACCAGTTTTCCAGCTCTATCCGTTTTCCTTCATAGGCATCCTGAATGACTTTGCTTGGGCGTCCGGTCCCGGATATTTCCGCGCACACGGAACAGATAAGTTTTTTCACAAGTCCGGAATGAACCAGGTTGAGCGCATGTCCGGTCACAGTGGCTTCGATCAGCGTGAACTCGGGGTGCTTTCCCCAATACTGCCGGATGATCTCGCAGATAACAGCGCTCGGCCCGCCAATGCCACCCGCAAGGTGCAGTTTCATTCCAGGCTGCACATAGCGCTTTACCGCTTCCTGAAGACCCAGCAATTTTCCCTGCTCTTTGGGTATAGCCATATCCAGACCTCTTTGGAGGGCGCACCAAGCTTACTTTAGTTTTGGAGATTTCGCATTAATATGATTGCAAATTCTTAGCGGATTCGCGCGTCTTTCGCGGATTCCATTCGGCATGGTCAAACCGGGATGCATTCATCGGTCTAGGCGCTGCCTCCTTCCATCCCTGAGAAAGGTGTTCATTCCATTAAATAAAACCGAGCGTCTCGCTATCTTCGCTGATAATCAGGGCCTTATATTTCGAAAAGTGTAACATTGAAAAGCCGAGACCGATACTAATTCCAGGCTGGAATTGAGTGCCAAGTCTTTAACCAGCAATTCTTCCCGGCGATAGCTTCTGATTGTTGCACGAAAACGTTGCAGCCATGGCGTATACATTGGTAATATACGCTAGTGATCGAAATGGATCGGGTGGAAGGCTTCGATTGGGATGAAGGCAAC
>JBEKKY010000195.1:0-7009 GCA_050010475.1 Acidobacteriota bacterium
TCGGAGACCTCGGTCTTTCCCGCTCCGTTTGTGCCCGTCAGTCCTATGATCATAAGCTGTAGATATTAGCACATTTGGTGAAAAACGGTGACAGCCACCGGTATCCCCCGGGGACACCGGTGGCTGTCACCGTTTTTCAATACAATAAATACGGCTGCCTCTGTCGCAGAAAGCCTGCGACATCGCTTTGCCAGCTTTGCCTTATGAGGTCCAAGGGTGTTTGCCGCCGGATCATGTCCGGAATGTCGGGTCCGCCGCATAGAATTTCAATAGGCAGTTTCTCGTGTTCGTATTCATATGGCGGCTCGCGCCACCGGAAGTATCCCGCACATGGATCTGGACACCTCCGCACATCTCGCCGGCCCATTTCTGGAACGTAGGCTGGAAATAGGCCGGCCGGAACCAGACTCCCGGCAATCCCAGAGCATTCAGCGATTCAGCATACTCGCGGCTGTGGATGAACGGCGCACCGACCACTTCGAATGGACGCGTTGTCCCCCGACCTTCGGAAAGGCAGGTCCCTTCAACCAGAACCATTCCTGGATAAACAACGGCGGAATCCGTCGTCGGCAGGTTTGGGGAAGGCGGCACCCATGGAAGCCCGGTCTGGTCAAACCATCGATCCCGCTGCCAACCCTCCATTTGAATCACAGTCAGGCTGCAGCGCAATCCGAATTCTGAATTGAACAACAATGCCAATTCTCCGATTGTCATCCCATGCCGCATCGGAATCGGGAACAGACCGACAAAAGACCGATACGCCTCCTTCAGCAAATTGCCCTCGACCTGCCTTCCATTGATAGGGTTCGGCCTATCCAGCACGATCATTTGCTTCCCGTAGATAGCGCATGCTTCCATGCAGTAGGCCATAGTATTTATAAACGTATAAACTCTGGTCCCAGCGTCCTGCAGATCAAAAATTAATACGTCGATGTCTTTCATCATGTCTTCAGTTGGCCGCCGGGTCTCCCCATAGAGGCTGTATACCGGCAACCCGCTATCCGGATCGCAATAAAACTCCGACTCAATCATGTTGTCCTGCTTCTCCCCCCTTGCACCATGCTGTGGGCCAAACAGGCAGACAAGACGGCAGTCAGCGGAGGCAAGAAGGGCGTCCGCTGTGTGCTGAAAATCCGGGAGAATAGATGCCGGATGCACAACGATTCCTACACGCGCTCCGCGTATAAGACTCTTTCTTTGATCGAGCAGTACTTCTATTCCAGGCCTGACAAGCATGGAATCCCTCTCGTAAAATTAGCAGATCGTAATTTCACTGAAAGTCCGCCGTTTGCACTCGCAAACCACTGACCGCTTTCCGACAAGAGAATTCTTCAAAAGCGCTTGACTTCAAAAAATTGTTATATTTGAATTATCCAAGCTTGCGCAAGGCTTTATGAGTTTTGAAGCTGACAGTATATCCCGAAATTCCCTTATCGCTCGTCACACGAAAAAGGGTCGTGACGAAAAGACTTGGCACTTTGATTGATGAGTGCGGTGAATGGAACACACACTGGTATTAAACGCAACCTATGAACCGATCAACATTGTAACCTGGAAAAGGGCGTTGAGCCTGCTTTATCAGGGCAAGGTTGAAGTTCTGGCTGAATATGACCGCGAGATCCGCAGCATCAGCTTCACAATCAAAATGCCCAGCGTTCTTCGTCTGCTGAAATACGTAAAGACCCGAAAGCACTTTCAGCACGTAAAATTCTGCAGGGCGAACATTTACGCGAGAGACCATCACACATGCCAGTATTGCGGCCAAAAGTGCTCCACGGAAAATCTGACGTTTGATCACATTATCCCTATCGTCAAAGGAGGCGCAAAGACCTGGGACAACATTGTGACTTGCTGCTTTGAATGCAATCATCAGAAGGGCGGACGCACTCCGGAGGAAGCCGGAATGAAATTGATACGCCGGCCCAAAGAGCCGGAATGGGTGCCCACCATGCTGCACATCACGATCGGGTTTAAGGCAGCGCCGCAAGCCTGGCGAGATTACTTCTACTGGAACATAGAATTGGAAAGCGAGGAATAAAAAAATCCAGGAGCCAGGAGTCAGAATCAGTTGATCCTGTTTTTCTTCTGAATTCCGATTGCTGATTTCCCCTTGTCCACCAGGAATTGCGGAGCGCGAAATTCGGGAATTAAACCTTCCTGTTCGGCCAATCGATAAAATCGTTCCAGCCCATTGATGTGCTGCATTCCCAGGTCGTAATTAATATTTTGCCGGAGATAATTCTCAAGAAACGGCCTGGACAATTCAAGGGAGTTGGAGAAGGCCGCGGCAATTTCATCCCGTCTTTCCAGTCCCCACCTCTTCGCTTCCTGAAAAACAGAAATCAAATCAGCCGGCAACCGAGCACCGGCCCTGCAAGCCCAAAAAGCGAAGACAAATGGGTTCTGCTGCCATTGCACCCACTTTTCGGCCAGATCGATTGTTTCGTATTCCTCAAGCCGTATTTTGAGAGCGGCATCCCCGATCAGTAGTGCCGCATCACAATGGTCGAGCATGGAAGTCACATCGGGCGGATAGGAAATGAATTCCGGACGGATCCCCATACTGGCATGGAGCAGGATTTTAGTCAGAGCAACCGATGTCCGGGAACTCGTGTCCAGGGCCACGGAACGGATCGCGCGGATTCCCTTGCGCCTGATCAGTAAAATGCTCCGAACCGCAGCCAGCGAGGCAATGGATATGCCCGGAATGATTCGCAGATTTGGGATGCGCTCGTATTCGATGCTTGGGATCAGGCCGATGTCTACCTCCCCTTTTAAGAGCTGATCAGCGCATAGCGCTGGGGATGACGGCAGCACCTCGAACTGTTCGCGAAACGGTCCGTGGAGAAATGCCCAGCCCAATGGCGCAGAATTGAGATAGTGAACCAGTGAAAGTCGAATCTTCATTGTCTCGATCCATTAAAAACAAAAAAATCAAAAATTCCGCGAAAAAAATCCGTGCCCTCTGACACAGTCATCCTGGCGATTATATGACGCGAGATCTGATTTGGATGCAAAAAACGCCACGGATTTCACGGATGAATATCCGTGGAATCCGTGGCTGCCTTTTTGCCGCCTGGAACGGGCAAACATGAGCACTAACAATGATTCTGCAATTTGTAATGCAATTGAGCTGACTCTTGTCCCGGGGATCGGGACCCTGACCCAAAGCCGGATCTGGAAAGCCCTTCCGGATATCAGCGACCTCTTTACGATGGGAGATCAGTCTCTCTTATCCATTGGCGTGCCCGCTGAGGCATGTGCGCCGATACGCTGCCGATCGTATCAAGCAATCGCCTCAGAGATCTGTGACTGGGGATTCCGCGAAGGCTGCCGTTTTCTAATACGAGGCAGTCCGGATTACCCCGTGTTGCTGGAAGAAATATACGATCCGCCCCTGGTGCTGTACGCACGGGGCCAATTGAAACCGCTCGAGCACCCATGTCTGGCAATAGTCGGAACCCGAAGACCCACGATCTACGGTCTGCAGATGGCACAGGGGATCGCCTGCGATTTGGGGAGCCGAGGAATCTCCGTAGTTAGCGGATTGGCGCGCGGCGTTGATGCTGCGGCACACCGGGGCTGCATCGACGGAAATGGAACCACGATCGCGGTTCTAGGCTGCGGTATCGACGTAGTTTATCCGCGCGAGCACCGTATCTTGACTCAGAAAATACTGGAAAACGGCTTGCTGCTTTCCGAATTTCCCCCAGGCACTTCGCCGGTGCCGCAAAACTTTCCGGTGCGAAATCGCATCATCAGCGGTTTGGCACTGGGAACCCTGATTATCGAAGCCAGTGAATACAGCGGATCCCTGATCACTGCCCGGTTGGCCATGGAGCAAAATCGGGAGATCTTTGCTCTACCGGGAAACCTGACAACTCCCCAGAGTTTTGGACCGAACTTCCTGATTAAACAGGGCGCCAAGCTGGTTCAATCCTGGAGGGACGTGGTTGAGGAATTGCCCCCTGACCTTCGTCAGGAAATACTGATTCAGGAGGATGTGAAGCCTCTCGCAAAACCCGAGCTGGAGTTTTTATCTGACGAGGAAAACAGGATTCTGGGACTGCTGAGGATGGACGAGGCGATTCAGTTTGATAAGATTTTCCGTGGCAGCGGTCTCGACATTTCACGCGTAAGCGATCTGCTTTTAAATCTTGAGATGAACGGCTGGATTCGTCAGTTGCCCGGAAATCTGTACGTAAGGATAAACAACAGGAGGACAGAATCATAAGGATTCATGACCGAATGACCGATAGGGTTTGCTGTTACCCCGGATTTCGGCTCTCCCGCCAACCAAAATCCTCTATAGAGAGTTTTTTCTTGGAATTTCTGTCAGGACTGGTATAGTTTGCGGCGCTCTATGGCTAAATCACTGGTTGTAGTCGAATCTCCCGCCAAGGCAAAAACAATCGGTAAATACCTTGGCAGGAATTACATCGTCAAAGCATCGGTCGGGCACATTAAAGATCTGCCCAAAAGCAAATTAGGCGTCGATGTCGACGACGACTTTACCCCGCATTATGCAATCATTCCTGCTAAGAGCAAGGTCGTCAAAGAGCTGAGAGCGGCCGCCAAAGACATTAAAGACATCTACCTCGCCGCCGACCCGGATCGCGAGGGAGAGGCAATTTGCCAGCATTTGTCCGAGGAACTGTCCGCCAAATCACGCAACATCTATCGCGTCCTCTTTCATGAAATCACAAAAAATGCCATCCTGGAGGCTTTCAAAAACCCCGGGCGCATTAATCAAAACAAGGTGGACGCTCAACAGACCCGGCGCATCCTGGACCGCCTGGTAGGCTATAAGATCAGCCCTTTGCTCTGGGACAAAGTGCGCCGCGGACTCTCGGCTGGAAGAGTTCAAACGGTGGCTCTCCGGATGATCGTTGAAAGAGAGCAGGAAATTCGCGCCTTTAAGTCTGAAGAATATTGGACGCTGGATGTGCGTCTCGCGGCAGGATCACCACCCGAGTTCACGGCAAAAGCCCGCATGCTGGACGGGAACAAATGGAATATTGCAGACGGCGCAAGCACGAACGGGATTGTCGATGAATTAAGACAGGCCCGTTTCGTCGTCCGCGGAATCCATCGGAGGGAAAAGAAGAAATATCCTGTGCCCCCATTCATCACAAGCAAACTCCAGCAAGAGGCCGCACGGAAACTGAATTTTTCGGTCAAAAGAACAATGATCCTGGCTCAGAGACTTTATGAAGGGATCGATGTTGGGCAGGAAGGATCCGTCGGCCTAATCACCTATATGCGCACAGACTCAAGTCGAGTGGCAGAGAGCGCTCTGGAGGAAGTGCGCACTTTAATCCGGCGAGATTTTGGCGAAACCTATCTTCCGCATCACCCGATCTATTACAAATCGAAGAAAACCGCTCAGGGGGCCCATGAAGCCATCAGGCCCACCTCGGTCGAACGGACGCCTCAGAGCCTCAAGAGTGATCTGGAACCGGAGCTTTGGAAATTGTATTCGCTGATCTGGAACCGCTTTGTTGCCTCTCAGATGAATCCCGCCCTGTTCGATCAAACCGATGTGCAGATTGATGCCGGAAGAGTGGAATTCAAAGCCACAGGATCTATAACAAAATTTGCGGGCTTTCTTGCAGTCTACCAGGAATCCAAACCCGAAGAGCGTGATGCCGGTTCCGAGCAGGAGGAAGCAATTTTGCCCGAGATGCATGAGGGCGAAGTCTTGGAATTGAAGGAGCTTCTGCCTTCTCAGCATTTTACTCAGCCTCCTGCGCGTTACAACGAAGCGAGTCTGGTGAAGGCTCTTGAAGCCAAGGGGATCGGCCGGCCAAGCACATACGCCAGCATTTTGAGCACCATTCAGGACCGGGAGTACGTTAACAAGCAGGATGGAAAGTTTTACCCGTCGGAAATAGGAGAGGTCGTGCTGGAACTTCTGGTTTCCAGTTTTCAGGAGCTTTTTGACTACGAATACACGGCCCGCATGGAAGACCATCTCGACCGCATTGAATCAGGACGGGAGCGATGGCAGCAAACCATGAGGGATTTCTATACTCGCCTGGCAAAAAAACTGGAAATTGCGGAAAAGGAAATGCGCGACATCAAGTCTGAAGCGATCGAGACCGGCGATGTCTGCGATAAATGCGGCAGTAAAATGGTCATGAAATGGGGAAAATTCGGCCGCTTCCTGGCATGCTCCGCATATCCCGAATGCCACAACACAAGGGAAATTCCCAAAAACGGCGATATCTCGGAACCGCAACAAACAAAATCAGAGGAAATTCAATGCGAGAAGTGCGGCAAACCGATGGTTTTAAAACGTGGACGATTCGGCGAGTTTATGGCTTGCTCCGGATATCCTGAATGCCGTAATACCAAAAAGATAATGAAGTCGGCAGAAGATGTGACCGTAAAACATGACATCCCATTGGAAGAGAACTGCCCTTCTTGCGGCAAGAAGCTTGCCATTAAACACGGCCGTTTTGGCGAGTTCACTGCATGCAGCAACTATCCAAACTGCAAATACATCAAACTCAAATCCACTGGAGTTCGCTGCGGGAAAGAAAATTGCACCGGGGAGATTGTGGAAAGGAAATCCCGTAGGGGAAAAACGTTCTATGGCTGCTCCAATTATCCCGAATGCGATTTCGTGCTATGGAACAAGCCTCTCCTGGATCCCTGCCCACTTTGCAATGCACCGTTCACGGTGATGAAAACCACCAAGCGTTCGGGCACGATTCGTTTCTGCAACAATGAAAGCTGCGATTTCAAAGAATTGTTAGATAATCAATAAAAACAATCGCCACAGATGTCCCAGAACGGCCGCAATGGTTTTGGCCGGGAGCGCCGGCGAGACGCCGGCGCTCCCGCGAAAACCGATTCCGGGAGCCCCCCAACGTTAACCTTGCAGCCGTGAATCCGGTTCACTGCTAGACAATCAACAGCGCTGTTGAAAACTCAACAACATTCTCTCTCAGAGTGATGATGGAAATTTCCTCCATGCCTGTTGTTATCAATCTCTTATCACCAA
>JBEKKY010000196.1:0-6843 GCA_050010475.1 Acidobacteriota bacterium
GCACAGCGTTGGCCAAAAATCTTCCGGAAGAAGACGCCAACCTCCAGGCACTGCTGGAGGCAGCCACTCCGGTTGTCACGATCTTCGGCAAATCCTGGGATTTTCATGTGCATACCGCGTTGAGAATACCGCTGAACAGAAACTGCGAGCTGATCCGCGCTTCGGTCGCCCATCTCAAATCCAAGGGAAGAGAAGTCATTTATGACGCCGAGCATTTCTTTGACGGGTTCGCCGCCAATCCGGAATATGCACTCCAGACCCTGCGCGCCGCGGAGGAAGGGGGCGCCGATCTCATAGCCCTCTGCGATACCAATGGCGGGAGCCTGCCGGCGCAAATACAGGCGGCCATTCGCCGGGTTCAGTCGGTCATCAAGCTGCGGTTGGGCATTCACTGCCACAACGATTCGGAACTCGCGGTGGCGAATTCCCTTGCGGCCGTGGACTGTGGAATCGTTCACGTGCAGGGAACCATGAACGGCTACGGTGAACGCTGCGGAAACGCCAACCTGTGTTCAATGATCCCTAACCTGGAAATCAAAATGGGACACAGCACCATCGGCCCCGAACGCTTGAAGCTTCTTACGGGCGTCTCCAAATTCGTCAGCCAGATCGCCAACCTGCCGCACCGCAAGGATCTGCCTTTCGTGGGCGAGAGCGCATTTGCCCATAAAGGGGGCGTTCACGTCAGCGCCGTCATAAGGGATGCGGCCACCTACGAACACATGATGCCCGAAAAGATCGGTAACGCCCGGCGCGTTCTCGTCTCTGAACTATCGGGCAAAAGCAATCTGTTGTACAAGGCGCAGGAGATGAGCCTGGATATCGGCGAATACGAAGAAAGACTCCGGCCGGCATTGAACCGAATAAAAAAGCTCGAAAATCAGGGATACGAATTCGAAGCAGCGGAGGCGTCCGTGCGCGTGCTCATGGAAACTGCGCTGAATGGCGAGAAAGAGTTCTTCACCATCGACAATTTCCGCGTCATCAACGATATGCACCGGACCGGTGAAGTCACATCGGAGGCCACCGTAAAAATCAGGGTCGGCGATCGATCGGTGCATACGGTGGCGGAAGGGGACGGCCCGGTACATGCCTTGGATCAGGCGCTTCGCCTGGCGCTGAATCAATTCTTCGAGGCTTTGCGCGGCGTGCAGCTCACGGACTATAAGGTCCGGGTGCTGGAAGGGACTCAGGGCACAGGCTCCAAGGTGCGGGTGCATATTCAGCATAGCGATGGAGATGAGAACTGGACAACGGTCGGAGTATCGGAGAACATCTTGGAAGCCAGCTATCTGGCACTCGCCGACGGCATCAGATACAAACTTTTGAAAGAGAAAGATAAAGGAAATTGACGATTGTAGATTGACGATTGACGATTGGAAACATACGCTCCGATTTGGTTACAATCGTCAATCGTAAACCGCCAATCGTAAATTCATATGTCGCCTTCCAACATTGTGATTTCCTGTCAACGCCTGCGCAAACAGTACAAGGGACGCGGAGGCACTGTGGATGCCGTAAATGGGATCGATCTTGAGGTCTATCGAGGCGAGTGCTTCGGACTCCTGGGACCCAACGGCGCGGGAAAGACAACCACCATCGAAATCTTCGAAGGCCTCATCCGCCCGACTTCCGGCAATGTTGAAGTCCTCGGAATGCATTGGGGGAAAAACGACAACGAGTTGCGGCAGGAAATCGGCATCTCGCTGCAGGAAACGCGATTTACCGAAAAGCTTACCGTGCTCGAAACGTTGGCACTTTTCCGCAGCTTTTACCGCAAAGGCCACAAACCTGAAGATGTCATGGAAGAGGTCGGGTTGAGCGAGAAAGCGAAATCCTGGGTTGGAAAGCTTTCGGGCGGACAGCGTCAGCGGCTCGCAGTCGCATGCGCGCTAGTAGCGGATCCTCTCCTTCTGTTCCTGGACGAGCCGACAACCGGTTTAGATCCCCAGTCGCGGCGGCATTTGTGGGATGTCATCCGCAAACTGAGAAAGGAAGGGCGCGCGGTTCTCCTCACGACCCATTACATGGATGAAGCGGAGCGTTTGTGCGACAGGGTGGCGATTATCGATCACGGCAAAATCATCGCACTTGGTTCTCCGGCGGAGCTGATTGCCGGGCTGGGGGGCGAACATATTGTCGAGTTTGCTTTGAAAGACGGAGCCAACGCCCCGGAGAATGAATTGGCAGGAATTCGGGCTGTAAAGGAAGTGCGGGTCAACGGAAATGGGATCGCTCTCACGGTAACGGAGCCGCACGTCGCCATCCCGGCTTTGCTCGAACACCTGCAATCGCGCCAGATCGAGCTGGCGCGATTGTCCACACGCCAGGCGAGCCTGGAAGATGTTTTTGTTAACCTGACAGGACGGCATTCGCGCGATGAAGAAGTATCATCCTTTTAGTGAGCTGCTGAAAGCAAGGATTCGCGAGTTTATCCGCGAGCCGGAGACCATCTTCTGGGTTTATGCATTCCCGGTCTTGCTGGCGATCGGTCTGGGAATTGCTTTTCGCAATCAACCGGCGGAACGCGTGTTTGTCGACATTCAGCAGCATGCAGCAGCCGGAGATGTGTCAAGCAATCTGCGGAAATACCCGGAATTTGTCATCGCAATCCACGCCAAACCGGAGTGCATGGACCGTTTGCGGCTGGGCAAATCTGCTCTGGTTGTTGTTCCGGGTCCAGAGATCACCTACGTGTTTGATTCCACGCGTTCGGAAAGCGTTGCCGCGCGCCGGCAGGTTGACGATGTGCTACAGCGCGCCGCGGGTCGCATCGATCCCCTCAAAACAGCAGATCGGCACGTCACAGAGCCCGGAACACGATACATAGATTTTCTCATCCCCGGACTGATTGGAATGAACATGCTGGCCGGAAGCCTCTGGGGAGTCGGCTATGTGATTGTGGACATGAGGGTGCGGAAGCTGCTGAAGAGATTTATTGCGACGCCGATGAAGCGATCCCATTTCCTTTGGTCGACACTGGGCGGCCGGTTGGTTTTCATGGTTCCGGAGCTTGTTGTCATCCTGAGCGCAGGCGTAATTCTCTTCGGATTTCCGATTCGAGGAAATGTTTTCTCAATTCTTTTTCTGTCGCTATTTGGAGCAGTCTGCTTCTCCGGATTGGGAATGCTTGCGGCTTGCCGCGCGCAGAAACTGGAGACGGTTTCCGGGCTGATCAATCTGATCATGATGCCGATGTGGCTTCTTTCCGGAGTCTTCTTTTCGCCGGAGCGTTTTCCGGACTCCTTCCAGATATTGATCCAGGCTCTGCCGTTGACCCAGTTTAACTATGCTTTGCGCGCTGTGATCCTGGAAGGCATGAGCTTAACTTCGCAGGTGTGGAGGCTGGTTTTCCTGGCGGCCTGGGGTGGGATTTCGTATTTTTGTACGCTGCGCTGGTTTCGCTGGAACTAGTCAATTGACGATTTTAGATTTACGATTGACGATTTAAAAACCGGCCCCATCGTCAATCATAGATCGTCAATCGTCAATTTTTCTTAGATTCCAGAACACCCATTGCCCGGTCCCTCTCGACAAGAGCTTTGGCGTAATTGACGCGCGCCTGAATTTCCGCTAACTGATCTGTGCTGTAGTCCCGCTGACGTAAGATCACCTGGTATGGGGTGGAAGCCCCCTCCAGCAGCTTCGCTTCCTCAGCAGCCAGAGTTTCGCCGCTCAATTTTGCGGCTTTGCGAGCTGCTTCCACTTGTGCTTTGGATTGAACCAAACCAATAACTGCTTTGCGCACTTCCAGAGCGATGCTGTTGCGTGTGCCCTGAAGGCTGGTTTCCATCTGCTGCTCTTCCCGCCGTGCACGATAGATATCCGCTTTAGCTGCCCGATTCCGCAGAGTGAGCGAGAAAGAGAAACCCAAGGCATATTCCGGATAGGCCCAGTTTCGAACCTGACGGAATGCCTGGGATATTCCGCCCGGCAGTACGATCGATGCGCCACTCGGATCAGTAATAACACGGTCTCCATACAAGCCTGAGCTGTTGAAATTTGCAAAAACCAGCAAAGTCGGCTTCAGCAGATCCTTCTCATAGCGGATGGCGATGTCCTGCGTCTGCAGGTTGACCTCTGCCTGGCTTAGCTCGGGTCTGTTGTTCATGGCAATTGCCAAAGCCTCGCTGAACTTCGGGATATCAGCGTCTTTTGGATCGGGCAAAGGATCTGCAGTCTCGATCTCGATGGGGCCCAACAACTCCGAAACGTTTTTGCTGATTACGTTTTTCAAATCAACTTCACTCATCTGTAAAGATGTCTGGGCGTTGACAAGATCAAGTTCCCGGGAGGCTAATTCCGACTCCGCGGTAATGACGTCAAGCCCCGATGCAGTTCCGAATTCTTCTTTTTGCTTGTTGTCCTCATAGAGCTGCCGGGAAACCGCCAGCGACTGTTCCGTCACCCGTACGTTTTCGCGCGCCGCCACCAGGTCCCAATATGTATTCTGGGCTTGAGCCAGTGTGGTATTGACCTGCTGCCGGACAATTTCCTTCGTTATGTTCTCTTCGTTTCTTGCTACGTCAATGAAGCGCCGCCCCACACTCCTGCCAAATCCGCTGAGCAGGTTTTGTGTAAAGCTGATTGAAAGCTGCGAAACGAAATCAGGGTTATAGAGGAGAAAGAGCTGATCGGAGTTCTGGCGCATATTGTTGAACGCGACGCTGATGCTCGAACCGTTGGTAAAAGCTTGTGAGAATCGCGCCTGCAACGCCGTGGACGCCGTGTTTACTTCAGGCAGGCCGGAAACGATCGTCGAGTTCAATGGACTGTTCGTCTTGTCCACGCTGAAACCGAATGCAATGGAGGGATCGTAGCTTCCACGCGTAAAGCCGTAGACCTGCTTGGCCCCGCCTGTAATTCCACCTGCACTTCCAAAGCTGCCGAGCCCTCCAATGCCTCCAAGTCCCGCTCCGATGGCGCCGGCAAACAGACTGGTCGGGATCTGGACGCCTGCGCCGCCTCGCGGCGCGCCACCCCCTTTGACCCTTAGCATATCGGTTTGAGCATAGAATGCACTGTTTTGGGTGGAAAGGATATCCAGGTTGTTTTCGTTGATGACGGTTTTCAGCTGAACGAGTGAAATCCGGAGCTTGCCGTCATGGACAATTCCGACAAGACTAGCCGAATTGGCAAACTCTATCTGAGGAATTCTCTGCTTTTGATAAGGCTTGTAAAACCTTGGAAACCACTCAGTATTCCGGCTGTAATCCGGGAAACCTCCAAGCCCCTGGGCCGCGACGGGCATGAGGGGACTTAAGAGAAACAGGACCGCCGCAATGAACGGAATTTTCTTCCTGCGGTCGATACTCGCATTCCGGCCCCAAAAAGTGGAATTCATCACTTTGCCTCCTTGGACCCGCCGACACTAAACGGAGTCACAGGAGTTTTGGATACCTTGCCGCTTAAGGCATCCCCATATTCAATCCCATTTCGGTCCAGAGTGATTCCCCTCGAACGATCCATTTCCACCATCGCTTTTGAATAGGTGCTCATGGCGGCAACTTCAGCCTGCTCCGCAGTGATGAGGTCACGCTCCCGCAAGATCACCTGGTAGGAAGTTGATGCGCCTTCTGCAAGCTTATCCTTTTCCCCCTCCCACATTTCTCGCGCAAGGGAAGCAGCCTTATGAGCGGATTCCACCTGCGCTTTACCCTGCACCAGTCCGATGATCGCTTTGCGCACTTCCAGCGCGATGGTGTTGCGCGATTTCTGCCGACTGATGAGCAGCTGATTTTTTTCCAGTTGAGAACGAAGATTGTCCGCCTGGGCGGTACGGTTGCGCAGAGAAACGTTCAGGCTGAAGCCACCTGAGTATTCAGGGTACGAGGCATTAAAGGCTTGTCCCAAGGAATCGGTCATTCCCGAGTCCGACGTGGCAGTGGTTCCCTGCAGCCCGGAACCTGCATAAAAACCAAAAACCGAGAGGCTCGGCTTCAGGGCTTCTTCCGTAAAGCGGTCTGAAACATCCTGGTTCTTCAGGTTGATATCCGCCTGCCGCAGTTCGGGCCTGGACTCCATCGCATTTGCGAGGGCCATTTGCAATTCCGGAATATCCGCCGCAGCAGGCTGCGGCATCGCGTCTGCGATGATAATCCGCGCGGCGTCCAGTTCAGGCCCGACCTTCTTCACCAGCATGTTTTTCAGGGTGGCTTCCTGGAATTCCAGGTTCGTCGTCGCCATCGTGAGGTCCCGCTCTCGAGACGCCACCTCCGACTCTGCCGAAGTCACGTCAAGCGGCGACATAGTACCAACCTCGAGGCGCGCTTTGTTGTCTTGGTAAAGTTGCTCGGAGACTGTCAGAGCTTGTTCGGCCACCCGAACGCTTTCCTGGAGGGCTGCCAGATCCCAATACGCATTCTCAACCGCCACAACAGTGGTAATCAGCTGAAGCCGGAAAACATCTTCCGCAACTTTGGTATTGTTTCGAGCGACAATGATATAACGCTCGTTATACAGGCGGCCCAATCCATTCAGCAGAGGCTGGTTCACTCCCAGCGCGAACCGTGTGACCGATGCGGGATTGAACAGAAGGTTCTGCTGGGTCGAGCTTTGGTGCTGCCCGTTCAAGGTCAGAGAATAACTCGTGCCCGATGAAAAAAGTTGAGCATAACTGGCAGTGAAAGCCGAAGTTTGTCCGAGAACATTATAAATTCCCGAAACAACACTGGTGTTCAATGGGGAGGTGACGCGATCAAAGCTGAAGTTTACGCTCAGGGTTGGATCGAAATTGCCCGAAGCCCCGACTTGCACCGCACCGCCGCCGCCCGTAATTCCACCGGCGCTGCCGACGCCGCTTCCAGCGCTGGATCCGGTGATGCCGGCGCCGAGAGCTCCGGC